>NZ_JALXPM010000070.1:0-10794 GCF_025147615.1 Brevibacterium luteolum
CGAACCCGCATCTTCCGGGTAGAAACCGGACGTCGTGATCCTTTGGACCATGGAGGCACTGGACATCTTAGCGCTTGCGCGCCCACCGTGCCCGCCGGGGGCTGGCGGCCAACTGCGGCAGCTGCGGCGTGGTGAGTGGTGTCAGCCTGGGAAAACCGAGAGAGTAGGAACGTGACTCAAGGACCGAACGACACCAGCCTGTCCTCAGGCGTCGCGCCCGCCCTCAGCGACCTCATCAAACGGGTGCGCGATGCGCGCTTTCCGCTGCACACACCCGGCGCCGAGACCGGCCGCAGCCTGCAGCGCAGCCTTGATGACCAGCTGACCGACTACCTGCTGCCGCGGGTCAGCCAAACTGATGCCCCACTGCTCGTCGTCGTCGGCGGCTCGACAGGTGCTGGCAAGTCCACGCTGGTGAACTCGATCGTCGAAGCTGACATCTCCGCCACCGGCGTGCTGCGCCCGACGACCCGCTGGCCGGTCCTCATCCACCATCCTGATGACCAGGAGCACTTCGCCTCCGACCGGATCCTGCCGAGCCTGGAGCGAGTCATCGGCGAATCGACTGACCTTCAGCGTCCGCAGCTGCGGCTCGTCTCCAGCACCAGCGTGCCGCCGGGCCTGGCCCTGCTCGACTCACCGGACATCGACTCCGTCCGCGAGGAGAACCGCACATTGGCCCGCCAGCTGCTCGCGGCCGCCGACCTGTGGCTGTTCGTCACCACCGCCTCCCGCTACGCCGACGCTGTGCCGTGGGAGCTGCTCAAGCAGTCCGCCGAACGCGGCACCGCCGTCTCGATCGTGCTCGACCGCGTGCCGCCGAAGGCCAACCGGGAAGTCCGCCATCACCTCTCTGGGCTGCTCGCCGAGGCGGGGCTGGGCTCAGCGCCGATCTTCACCGTGCCCGAGCTCGTGCTCGTCGATGGCCGGATCCCTGAGGCCGCAGTGTTCCCCGTGCAGTCGTGGATCATGAACCTCGGTCGCAACTCCCGGGCCCGTGACCGGGTCATCGCCCAGACGCTGACCGGAGCGCTGGCGGCCGTGCCGGGCCGCGCGCTCACCCTGGCCGACTACGTTGAAGAGCAGGAATCGGCCCACCAGCGCCTGCAGGAGACCGTCACCCGTGAGTTCGGCAGCGCCCGCGAGGAACTCGCCGAATCACTCGTCGACGGCCGGGTGCTGCGCGGAGAGGTGCTCGCCCGCTGGCAGGATTTCGTGGGCACCGGACAGTTCTTCCGCGGACTCGAACCCACCGTCGCCCGGATCCGCGACCGCATCACCTCTGCGGTGACCGGCAAGCGCGACGCCGCCGAACCGCTCAACCAGGCGATCGAAGACTCCGTGGCGCTTCTCATCCGCGAGCAGGTCGTCACCGCCGTGTCGAACACCGCCCACGCCTGGCAGGCCAATCCCGAAGGCGATGCCCTTGTGAAGGCGAACCCGCAGATGACGCGGGTGCCAGCCGAGTTCGACGCCGATGTCGGGCGGATGGTCGCCCACTGGTCCGATGACGTCAACGAACTCGTCCGCGAAGTCGGGCAGAGCAAGCGCGCCAAGGCCCGCATCCTGTCCTTCGGCGTCAACGGCGTCGGCGCAGTGCTCATGCTGGCCGTGTTCGCCGGCACCGGCGGACTGACCGGAGCCGAGGCCGGTGTCGCCGGCGGCACGGCGCTGGTGGCCGGCAAGCTGCTCGACACGATCTTCGGCGACCAGGCCACCCGCGACCTGGCGCAGATGGCGCGCACCCGGCTCATCGACAGCGCATCCGAACTGCTCGAGCGCTACCGGGCGCCGTTCGACACGGCCCTGAATGACAGCGAAGTCCCGCCCCGCCAGGCAGGCAATCTGCGCGGCGCCGGCGACCGATTGGAGGAAGCACTGTGAGCGATGCCACGCGCAGCGAGATCGCGACGCTGACAGAGGGCATCAACCGCGCTCTCACCCTGGGACCGCGCAAGATCTCCGATGAGACCCGCGCGGCAGCCACCGAACTGCTGGACAAGGCCGAAGCGCGCCTGAAGCTCGGCGAGGAATCGACCGTCGTCGCCTTTGCCGGCTCCACCGGATCCGGGAAGTCCTCCCTGTTCAACGCGGTGGCCGGTCTGGAGATCGCCGAGGTGGGCGTGCGCCGGCCGACGACCTCGAAGCCGACCGCCTGCGTCTGGGGCGACGGTGGCGAGGAGATCATGTCCTGGCTCAAGGTGCCGGTGACCAACCGCACCTGGCGCGAAAGCGCCCTCGACGGAGACGACGAGGAGAGCCTGCACGGTCTCGTGCTTCTCGACCTGCCCGACCATGACTCGACCTCAGCTGAGCACCGCGTCGAATCCGACCGGCTCGTCAACCTCGTCGATGTCGTCTTCTGGGTCGTCGACCCGCAGAAGTACGCCGACTTCTCCCTGCACTCGCACTACCTGTCAGAACTGGCAGCCCACGCCTCGTCGATGGTCGTCGTACTCAACCAGGTCGACACGCTCTCAGCAGACGAGCGGGTTGCCTGCAGTGAGCACCTGCAGCAGCTGCTCGCCCACGACGGGCTCGACAACGCCCGCGTCGCCCTGGCCTCAGCTGTGACCCGCGAAGGCGTGCCGGAGCTGCGCCAGATCTTGACCGAGACCGTGCTCGCCCAGGCTGCTGCCTCCGAGCGGCTGCTGACTGACCTCAAGGAGATGGCCGGCCGGATCCGCGGTGAGCTCGGCACCCCGGTCGACCAGCCTGAGCAGCTGCAGGGCGCGGACCGGCTCATCGACGCGATGGTCGATGCCGCCGGCGTGCACGCGGTTGCCCAGACTGTCGAAGACGACTACCTGCGCCGGGCCTACAAGAAGACCGGATATCCGCCGCTGGCGATGGCTCAGCGCGGTCAGGCCGACCCGCTCGGCGCCCGCCACGGCGGTGACCGCGAGGATCTCATCCGCGCTGCCGTGCCGGAGACGTCGCGCACCCAGAGCGCACGCGTCAACCTCGCCGCTCACGAACTCGTCGTCGACGCCGTGTCCACACTGCCGATGGCCTGGCAGGCCGATGTCGCCAAGGCGGAGAAGCAGTCGACTGCCGAACTGACCCACACCCTCGATGAGGCGGTCACGGCCGTGCGCATTGAACGGCGTAAGCCCGGCTGGTGGACGTTGGCCGGTGTGCTGCAGAACCTGTTCTTCCTCGCCACTGTCATCGGCGCCCTGTGGCTGGTCATCCAGCTCGTCCTGCTGCTGACCGGTGTCGACGTCACCTCCGGGTCGACGCTGCTGTGGATCATCCCCGGCGCGCTGCTGCTCATCGGCATCACCGGTTCGGTCATCACGAGCCTCGCTGCGGCCTCAGCTCGGCGCAAGGGCGCGAAGGAAGCCGCCGATGACGTTGCCGAACGACTGACGCAGGCGGTCCATTCGGCTGCGGCCAGCTCGTATCTGGCACCGATCACCGGCGTGCTGCGCGAGCATCGCGAGGTCTACGACAGCCTGCGCTGAGCATTGGAGACCGGCGCTTGTGGATGCCAGACGTGCATCCACAGGCGCTGAGTCATATCTGGGCTCTCACTGGCCAGGTTGGGAAGAGTGACAGGCAGGTCTCAGCAGAGGCAAGAGAAAGGACCTGCTCATGAAACAAGTCAATTACTTCGTCGGCACTGCAGGCGGTGACTGTCAGACCGGCACCCTCAGCGATGGACGCGTGTGGGCGTCCTTCAGGCTGGCGGTCAACTTCGGGTTCTACGACAACGAGAAAGGGGAGTACCGGGAGATCGACACCTCCTGGTTCGATGTCTCCTGCTACGGCGACCTCGCCCTCCACGTGAACTCATCGGTGCACAAGGGCGATGCCGTCATCGTCGCCGGCCGGCTGCGGATCCGCGAATGGACCGACACGACTGGCACGAAGTCCGGGAAGAACCCGCAGATCATCGCTGAGGCCGTTGGCCACAATCTGCGCTTCGGCACAGCGAACTGGGCTCGCAACACCCGCAGCGGCGCCAAGAGCACGGCAAGCGGCAGCTCCGGCGGTTACGACAGCCTCGGCAGCCCGCCGCCGGCATCGTTTGCAGCCTCAGCGTCGAGCGACGATATCGACGAGACCATGGTTGACACCTCAACAGGGTAGATCCACGACGATCACGCCATGGAGCCGGCCGGGCAGAGCTGAGCACAGGCACGTCATCGGGCAGGTTCGGGGCGCGACTTCGGCGCGCACGGCCTGTCCGGCGACATGCCGGTGAATCTGTGTCGCTTCGGTGAGACGAGTCTGCTCAGTCCGGTTAGAGTAGGACTGTTGTGTGGCACTGACTGAAGGACGACAATGCTTCGACGGTTTCTCGCTGCCGGAACGCTGGCCTGTTCCGCAGCACTCATCAGCGGCTGTTCGCTGCTGAACCAGCAGGCAGCCGAACCGAACCCGGTGCAGACCAAAGAGGTTCCGGCTGTTGTGGACGAAGTCGTCGCCGCACTCAAACCGCTTGAAGGCCGTGGCGATGTGCCGAGCACCCAGGAGTTCTTCGACACGATGACCGAAGCCGGGTACAAGCCCGAGCAGCTCGAAGCGACGATCGACGCATCACCCCTGGGAAATGACGTGCCGGCGAAGATGTTTGGCGTCAAGGTCGACGACGGCTGCGTCGTCGGTGAGATCCGCTCCGGCAATATCACCGCCCATCTGGCCAAGCCCACCGAATCGACTGGCACGTGCCTGCTCGGATACGTCGAACGGCCCGAGGGCGTCGACGCGCCCACGGGCGATGAGCGCGACGAGGATTCCGATGACAACGGCGCCGGGCACATGCCAGGTGAGGACATGAACGGTGAGGACCCCGAGGAGCCGAGCGAGACCGGCGGTTCCGATGAGGGAACCGGCGACGGCGGCGGTGAAGGCAGCGGTGAAGAGGAAGAGAGCACCGAAGCGCCGCAGCTCGGCGGCTGACCCGCTCCCCAGATGCGCTCGCGCACCGGCTGTAGGGCGGGCGCGGAGGAATGGCCTAGCCATGTGGGAACCGATAGTCTGAGACCACTATGGCCGAATTCATTTACACCATGCATAAGGCGCGCAAGGCGCACGGTGACAAAGTCATTCTCGACGACGTGTCGATGTCGTTCTACCCCGGAGCGAAGATCGGCATGGTCGGCCCGAACGGTGCCGGTAAGTCCACCATCCTCAAGATCATGGCAGGCATCGACCAGCCATCGAACGGCGAAGCCCGCCTCAGCCCCGGATACTCCGTCGGCATCCTGCTCCAGGAGCCGCCGCTGAACGAAGACAAGACCGTCCTCGGCAATGTCGAGGAAGGTGTCGGCGAGATCAAAGCGAAGCTGGACCGCTACAACGAGATCTCCGAAGAGATGGCCAACCCGGATGCCGACTTCGATGCCCTGATGGAGGAGATGGGCAAGCTGCAGGAAGCCATCGACGCAGCTGATGCCTGGGATCTCGACTCCCAGCTCGAACAGGCGATGGACGCACTGCGCTGCCCGCCGCCGGACGCCGACGTCAAGGTCCTCTCCGGCGGTGAGCGCCGCCGTGTGGCACTGTGCAAGCTGCTGCTGGAGAAGCCCGACCTGCTGCTGCTCGACGAGCCGACCAACCACCTCGACGCCGAGTCGGTGCTGTGGCTCGAACAGCACCTCAAGACCTACCCCGGCGCCGTCATCGCCATCACCCACGATAGGTACTTCCTCGACCACGTCGCCGAATGGATCGCCGAAGTCGACCGCGGCCACCTGTACCCCTACGAGGGCAACTACTCCACCTACCTGGAGAAGAAGCAGGAGCGCCTCAAGGTCCAGGGCAAGAAGGACGCCAAGCTGCAGAAGCGCCTGAAGGACGAACTCGAATGGGTCCGCTCGAACGCCAAGGCCCGCCAGACGAAGTCCAAGGCCCGCCTCGCTCGCTACGAAGAGATGGCAGCTGAAGCGGAGAAGACCCGCAAGCTCGACTTCGAAGAGATCCAGATCCCGCCCGGCCCGCGCCTGGGCGACATCGTCATCGAAGCCAAGGACCTGCAGAAGGGCTTCGGCGACCGTACGCTCATCGACGGCCTGTCGTTCTCGCTGCCGCGCAACGGCATCGTCGGCGTCATCGGCCCCAACGGCGTCGGCAAGACGACGCTGTTCAAGACGATCGTCGGACTCGAAGAGCTCGACGGGGGAGACCTCAAGGTCGGCGACACCGTCGAAATCTCCTACGTCGACCAGTCCCGCGGCGGCATCGATCCGGAGAAGAGCCTGTGGGAGGTCGTCTCCGACGGACTCGACTTCATCCAGGTCGGCAATGTCGAGATGCCCTCGCGTGCCTACGTCTCCGCGTTCGGCTTCAAGGGACCCGACCAGCAGAAGAAGGCCGGCGTGCTCTCCGGCGGTGAGCGCAACCGCCTGAACCTCGCGCTGACCCTTAAGCAGGGCGGAAACCTGCTTCTGCTCGATGAGCCGACCAACGACCTCGACGTCGAAACCCTCGGTTCGCTGGAGAACGCACTGCTCGAATTCCCCGGCTGTGCCGTGGTCGTCTCCCACGACCGCTGGTTCCTCGACCGCGTCGCCACCCACATCCTCGCGTGGGAGGGCACCGAAGAGAATCCGGCCAGCTGGTACTGGTTCGAAGGAAACTTCGAAGCCTACGAGAAGAACAAGGTGGAGCGCCTGGGCGAAGAAGCCGCCCGCCCGCACCGCGTCACCCACCGGCGCCTCACCCGCGACTGACGCACACGCGCATCGACAGCACGAGGCCGGCTGCTTCCGATCGGGAGCAGCCGGCCTTCGGCATTCATGTCACTATTGGGACTTGATGCGGACCATGCCCTCCTGCGCGACCGTGGCCAGCAGCTGACCGGACTGTGAGAAGATCCGCCCGAGCCCCAGCCCGCGGCCCCCGCGCGCTGACGGAGACGTCTCCGAGTACAGCATCCACTCGCCGATCCTCACCGGCCGGTGCCACCACATCGCATGGTCGAGACTGGCCATCCGCAGTCCCGGCGTCATCCACGTCAGGCCCTGGCGACGCAGCACCGGGGCGAGCAGACTGAAATCACTGGCATAGGCCAGCGCAGCAGCATTGAGCAGCGGGTCATCGGGAAACGCCGCCGAGGCGCGGATCCACATCCGCTCCTGGGCGCGTGCCTGAGGGTCGGGATCGAAGTAGATCGGCGGCTCGACCGGCCGCACCTCGAAAGGCCGCTTGCGCAGCCAATCGCGCATGAAGGGGATGTCGACATCGGCCATCAGCTCGTTGATCTCCGGGCAGTCCTCCGGGGCCGGCACATCGGAGGGGAACTCATCTCCGTGCTCCAGACCGTCCTGCTCGACCTGGAACGAGCAGATGAGCGAAAGGATCGGCTCATCGCGCTGATAGGCGTGCACCCGGCGGGCAGAGAACGACCCACCGTCTCGCAGCACCTCGACGCCGAAGGTGATCGGCTCGCTGACATCGCCAGGGCGCAGGAAGTAGCCGTGCAGCGAGTGGATCTGACGGGCGGGATCAACGGTCTGCCCGGCTGCCATGACACATTGGGCCAGCACCTGACCGCCGAACACCCGGCCATCGGGTTTGTACTGGCTGCGCCCGAGGTAGAACTCCGACTCCCGTGTGCCGGGGATCGGGTCGGTCGGGGTGACCTGCAGCAGGTCGATGAGCTGGGCTACGTTGTCTTCGGCACCCATCAGTGCCCTCCTCGCTGTGTGATGGCAACTGCTGGCAGTCTACGCGCCTGCACGCCCATCCGCCCTGACCAGCCGCCAGACTGGTGTGCCTGCCCACCGGCACCGGTGGCAGAATGGAGCCATGCCTGAATCCCTGTCGAACCCGCTGCTGTCCGGTCCCTTCGCCCGCGTGCTCATCGAACTGCGCTGGGGTGATATGGACGCCTACGGGCACGTCAACAACGTCTCCCAGCTGCGCCTGCTCGAAGAGGCCCGCGTCCGCGCCTTCGGCTCCCCAACCGCCGACCGCGACGCCGCCGCTCCAGCCGACATCCCCGGCGCCGGGCAGCCGGTGCAGGGCCGTGCCTTCCCGCCGGTGCTCGGCGAGGCGGCAGGGGAGACGAACCTGCTCGTCTTCTCCCACCGCATCGAATACCGCCGCCCCATCGGTTTCCGCACCGGCCCGATCGCCGTCGACACCGTCATCTCCGGGGTGACCCCGGCGACTATGGAGGTCGGCTACGTCATCGCCGAACCCGACGGCAGCGAGGTCTACACGCTGGCTGAGACCGTGATCGCCTTCGTCGATGCCGCAACAGGCCGGGCACGTCGGCTGAGCGAGGCCGAAACGGCGGCGATCGAACCGTTCGTCACCGACCCGGTGCCGCTGCGTCCGGTGCGGGCCCGCCGCTGATGCGCAGGATCGGCATGCGCACATCCGCACACATCCGCCTCACCACGTCCGAGGCGCTGGCCGACTGGGAGGTCTTCGCCTCCCGCGCCCAGCGCATCGACTCCGAGGGCGCGATGCGCCTGACGGTCACCGGCGATGTCCTCGTCGTCTCAGCAGCACCCCTGTTCCCGCACGGGCTCGGCGACGCGACGCCGCTGACGGTCGGGATGCGCATGTTCCGGCTGGTCGGCACCGGTCTCGACGGCCTCGACGTCGTCGTGCCGACAGCGGCGATCTGCGACCGCTTCGCCCGGCTGCGCAGCACCGGTGAGGAGGCGATGCCGATCCCGCCGCAGGAGATCCAGGTGTCGTGGGCCGGCATCGCCCCGCCGCGCGGGCCGTGGCTGCCGGTGGGCCAGCTGGCCGATGCTGAACTCATCGCCGCCGCCGAAGCAGGTATCGCCGAGGTGGCAGCCGGGACGCCGGAGGTGGCTGGGATCCACGCGGTGACCGGTCTGCGCCGCCGGGTGTGGAGCCGGCCGCTGCCCGGCGAGTTCGAGGACCGGCTGCCGGCAGCAGTGGCCTTCGCGATGTTCGGGCTGGGATTCGTGCAGCCCGGTGGCGTCACGAGTGTGTTCGAAGCGCCGGGCTGGCTGCGGCTGAGCTCACCGCGCGGTCATGTGCTCACCCGCGGCCGCGGCGACCGCGCCGCCTGAGTCGCAGCTTCCTGCCGGGCGGTCCCGGCAGTCCAAGCTCAGCTGTTGGGGGTCAGTGGCCCCAGGCTCGTGCGCGGCGTTTCGCCGGGTTCATCGAAGCGGTTGACCATTGCGGTCGCAGCACGCTCGAAGTAATCCCACACCATCGTGTCGTGCAGCGGCGGCAGCTCCAGGGAGTCGAGTGCCGTGCGCATGTGCCGCAGCCAGTGCTCCCGGGCCTTCGGGGTGACCGGGTACGGGTTGTGCCGCATCCGCAGCCGCGGATGGCCGCGCTCCTGCGAGTAGGTCGTCGGCCCGCCGAAGTACTGCTCCAGGAACGTCTGCAGCCGGTGCTTGGCGCCGTCGAGCTCCTGGCCTTCGGGGTACATCGCGATGAGGTACTCATCGGCTGCGACCTCCCGGTAGAAGACGTCGACGAGCTGGGTGAAGGCCGCATGGCCGCCGATGATCGTGAACATGGTGTCTGGGCGCTGAGTCGTCACGCTTCGATCCTATGAGTCACTCGGGTCGCGCCGCGAACTCTGCTGCGTGATCCCGTAGGAGGGATCCTTCGTCGCGGTGCTCTTCTGGTTCGCCCGCGCCGGCAGCGGGTCGTCGGCGATGTCCTCATGCTCCTCATCGCCGCGCTCTGCCGTGGCGGTGGCGGTGCGGCCGGTGTCAGCGGGGCTGCCGGCAGTCTGCTGGCGGGAGGGCAGCGTGCCGGTGGTGCCGAAGTCCGACGCCGAGGCGGTGGTCTCGACCGGCTGGGCGCGCACGATGGTCTGCTGGGCCAGCGGGATGCGGATGCCCTGCTCGTCCATCAGCCGCTTGACGGTGCCGCGGAAGGCACGGGCGACGGCCCACTGCTCATTGGGCTTGGTCTTGATGAACGCGCGGATCGTCATCGCCTCACCGGTGAGGTCCTGCACACCGAGGATCTCGGGATCTTCGAGGATCGAGGTCGTCAGTGCCGGATCGGCGCGCAGCTCGGCGACAGCGTCTTCGATGATGCCGTTGAGCACGTTCGGGTCGGAGTCATACGGCACGGCGATGTCCATGACCGCACGCGCCCAGCCCTGCGACTGGTTGCCTACGCGCATGATCTCACCGTTGCGCACATGCCACAGGGTGCCGTCGATGCCGCGCACCTTCGTCGTGCGCAGCCCGACCTCCTCGACGGTGCCGACGGCCTCGCCGAGGTCGACGGTGTCACCGATGCCGTACTGGTCCTCGACGACGAGGAAGAAGCCCGACAGGTAGTCCTTGACGAGCTCCTGGGCACCGAAGCCGATCGCCACACCGGCGATACCGGCGGAGGCGAGCAGCGGGCCGAGATTGAAGTCGAGCTCGGTCAGCACCATCATGACCGCCAGCGTGGCGATGATGATCGTCGCGATCGACGACAGCATCGACCCGACGGTCTGCGCGCGCTGCGCCCGGCGGGCCTTGGCGATCGCATCGGAGCCGTTGATGCGCGGGGTCTCGTTGGACCTCTGCCGGCGCCGGTTCTCCGCAGCGTTCGAGCCGTCGGCGATCTTGCCGGCGAACTTGCGGATGATCTTGCGGGCGACGAGGTTGAGGATGACCGCGCCGACGATGATGAAGGCGATGCGCAGGGGAGCGCCCAGCAGCCACATCCAGTCGAAGTTGGCGGTCTTGTCCACGGTCTCGTTCACCGCTTCCTTGATCTGCTCAGCGGGAGGTGTCGTTGAAGTGCTCATACGGGCGCAATCTTAGAGACCGCATCTGAAAGGGCAGTCAGAACAGGCCCGCCTCCGCTGGACATCGCATGAGGACGCGGTGTGGGATT
>NZ_JALXPM010000071.1:0-9963 GCF_025147615.1 Brevibacterium luteolum
GCTCAGTCGTCGGTGCGCCGCTCATTGCCCGCGCCCGAGGCGGTCGACCCGTTGGCCTGGCCGGAGGGCTCGGCGGTCTCGGTCGGGTCGCCCTCGGAGACGTCGGGAGCCAGCGGCGAATCTTCTTCGTCGTGTTCGAGCTGCGGGGAGGTCCTGCCGTCCTCATCGTCGGGTTGGTGTTCCTGTTTGGCCTTGCCGTCTTTGGCGTAGACGTCTTCTCCTGCGAGGTAGAGGACGATCGTGTTGAGCACGGCGATGACCGGCACGGCGAAGAGCGCCCCGACGATGCCGTACAGGGTCGCACCGGCGGCCACCGCGAGCACGACGGCCAGCGGGTGGACGGAGACGGCCTTGCCCATGATGAACGGCTGGAGCACATTGCCCTCCAGCTGCTGGACGGCCAGCACGACGAGCGTCATGATGATCGCCGCGACCAGGCCCTTGGAGACGAGTGCGACGATGACGGCGATGATGCCGGTCACGACCGCACCGACGATCGGCACGAAGGAGCCGAGGAAGACGAGCACCGTGAGCGGGAAGACGAGCGGGATGCCGATGAAGAAGGCACCGATGCCGATGCCGATCGCGTCGACGCCGGCGACGATCACCTGCACCCGGACGTACTGCACGAGCGACTGCCAGCCGCGCAGGCCGGCGCCCTCAGCGCGGCCGCGGGCGCGGCGCGGGAGCATCCCAATGAACCAGGAGAAGATCTTGCGGCCGTCGTAGAGGAAGAAGAAGGCGGTGAACAGGGTGAGGATGAGGCCGGTGAAGAAGCTGCCGACCGACATCGCGGCACCGGCGACGCCGCCGAGGATCTGGCCGGAGCGCTCTTCGAGCATCGCCATGCCCTTGTTCAGGGTGTCGTCGATGGCCACAGAGATCCGCGAGGAGTCGATGCCGAACGGGTTGTGCTGCAGCCAGTCGGCGATCGCGCGGATACCGGCCACGACCTGCCCGGTCAGCTCGCCCATGCCGACGACGATCTGCTGGCCGACAAGCGTCAGCAGGCCGAGCACCAGGACGATGAAGCCGACGAACGTGACACCAGCTGCCGCCCCGCGCTTCCAGCCGTGGCGCATGAGGAAGTTCGACAACGGCGAGATGAGTGCGGTGATGAGCAGCGCGATGAGGGCTGGCAGCAGGATGACGGAGATCTTCGACAGCAGCCAGTAGGCGACGCCGATCGCGGCCAGCACGATGAGGAACCGCCACGACCAGGCGGCGGCCAGGCGCATCGGCAGAGACACGAACGGCTCGTACGCTCCGCGCCCCTTCTCCTCCTCGGTGGGCTCGTGGGCTGGCACCTCGATGTAGGCGGGGACAGGCGGCGACGCGGTGAAGGACCCCGTCGGGGTCTGCGCGGCCTGCTCGCGGCGGGACCGGAATCCCTGCCAGGCGTTGCGCAGCCGCCCGGGGATGCGTTGCTGAGAGTTCTCTGGCATGAGGCCAGCTTAGCGCTTCACCAGCTGAATCAGCGCGCATCTGGGCCGAAGTTCTGCCATCGGTTCGAGGCACTAGACTCGTCCGGGACGAGGGAAGGAAGTTCATGCAGCGACGAACCGCGACCGCACTGGGGTTTGGATTGGCCATGCCCACGGCTTTCGCCGCCGGTGTCTACGGACTCATGCGGCTGCAGTCGATGCGGCTGCGCCAGGCCTTCGACGACGACGTCGCCGCGGCCGCTGTCCCCCAGCAGTCCCGGCTCGTCGAGCTGAGCGCTCCGCACAGCCGGGCGCTCGAAGACGTCGACGGTGACACCGAGCATCTGCCGGCTCTGGCCGTCATCGGCGACTCCTGGCTGCCCGGCATTGCCGTCGGCCGGCGCCGCCGCACCCCAGCGATGCTCATCGCCCGCGGGCTGGCGGCCCTGACCGGCCGGCCGGTGCGGCTGCGCTCGACCGCGCAGGCCGGTGCGCGAGCCGATGACATCCTCACCCAGGTCAACTCGATCCTGGCCGATCCGCTGCTGCGCCGCTCACGCATCGGCGAACAGCCGCCGCGGTTTGCCGTCATCGCGATGGGCAGCGCCGATGTCATCCACCCGATCACCGGTTCGATCGGCCTGCCGGTGCTCACCACCGCGCTCAACCGGCTGCAGCGCGAAGGCGGTTACACCGTCATCGTGCTCACGTGCCCCAACCTCGGCAGCCTGCCAGGCATCCCGCAGCCGCTGCGCACCCAGCTGCGCCGCTCCTCACGCGTGCTCGCCGGCTCGCAGTGGATGCTCGCCGTCTCCGCCGGGGCGATCCCGGTGTCGCTCAACACGGTGCTGTCGGGCACGACGAAGCAGTCCCTCATCCGCTCCGACGGCCGCTTCCCCACCCCGCTCGGCTACGCGCAGCTGGCCACCGCTGTCATCCAGCGCATCACCGTCGACCTCGACCTGCCCCATGATGTCGAGGAGAATCCTGAGACCCGCCCGCACTGGCCGGCGGAGCTGACCGACGGCGACCCGCGTCCTGAGGACGAGGAGACCGAGCCGCAGCAGCCTGCTGCCCCGACTGCTGTGCCCAGTGCTGCCAACCCGAATACCGAGGAGGCCCGCCCGTGAGCGCTGTCATTCTCGCCTCCGGATCCCCGTCGCGGTATGCGACCCTGACGACGGCCGGCATCACCCCGCAGGTCATCGTCTCCCACGTCGACGAGGCGGCCGTCCAGGACCAGCACCCCACTGCCTCGGTCGCGGAGCTGGCCGGCGTGCTCGCCGAGGCCAAGGGCCGTGACGTCCTGGGCCGCATCACCGCACGCAACGCCGGGCTGCTCGCCGGTGCGCCGGATCGGCCGCGGGTGCTCATCGCTGCCGATTCGATACTCGAACTCGACGGCCAGCCGGTCGGCAAGCCCCACACACCTGAGCGCACCCGCGAGGTGTGGCAGCAGATGGGCGGGCGCACCGCGCACCTGCACACCGGCCATTTCCTCGCCCGCCTCGACCCGACCGGTGACGGCTGGCAGGTCGCCGGCACACGGGCACAGACGGCGTCGACGACGATCCACACCGCAGCGCTGTCCGATGCGGAGATCGACGCCTACATCGCCACCGCCGAACCTTTCGAGGTCGCCGGCGCGCTGACGATCGACGGTTTCGGCGGCGCCTTCGTCACCGGCATCGAAGGCGATCACCACAACGTCATCGGGCTCAGCCTCCCTTTGGCGCGCACGCTTGTCGGCGAGCTCGGGCTGGCCTGGCATGAGCTGTGGGATGTCAGCGCCGATGCCGCAGGTCACACCGGTGACGACGCGCCCGGTGCCGGTTGAGAATTTCGCCCACCGATTTTGTCGATAGTCCACAACGCTTTGGCACTGGTCTCTAGATTGATATCGTTCACCCGTTTCATGCCCAGGAGACCAGATGACCGAGCCCATGCGGCAGTACTCCGCAACCGTGGAGCACCGCCCCATCGAGCGGGTCTTCATCGCCAACCGCGGTGAGATCGCGCTGCGCATCATCCGCGCCTGTCACGACCTCGGACTCGAAGCCGTCGCCGTGTACACCAAGCCCGATGCCAACGCCGATTTCGTCCGCCTGGCCGACGACGCCTGGGCCCTCGACGGCGCCGGCCCGGCCGAAACGTACCTCAGCATCGAGAAGATGATCGACGCCGCCCAACGCGCCGGCGCCGACGCCATCCACCCCGGCTACGGTTACCTCGCCGAGAGCCCGGACTTCGCGCAGGCGGTGCTCGATGCCGGTCTCGTGTGGGTCGGTCCTCCCCCGCAGGCCATCGACCGGCTCGGTGACAAGTCCGGTGCCCGTGCCGTCGCCGAGGCGGCAGGCGCGCCGATCACGAAGGGCTCCGACGGTGCCGTCGACGACATCGACGACGCGCTGGCGATCGCTGAGAAGATCGGCTACCCGATCGCGGTCAAGGCCGTCTACGGCGGCGGCGGGCGCGGCTTCCGCACGGCGGCCAGCGCGGCCGAGCTGCCCGATGCGCTCGCCGGTGCTTCCCGTGAGGCGCTCTCGGCGTTCGGGCGCGGTGAGTGCCTGCTCGAGCAGCAGATCGTCAATCCGCGCCACATCGAGACCCAGTGCATGGTCGACGGCAACGGCCGCGTGCTCGTCGCCTCGACCCGTGACTGCACGCTGCAGCGCCGCAACCAGAAGATCATCGAAGAGGCCCCGGCGCCGTTCCTCACCGACGAGCAGATCGCCACGGTCACTCAGGCCTCGAAGGACATCCTCAGCGAGGTCGGCTACGTCGGGGCCGCGACGTGTGAGTTCCTGCTCGGCGAGGGCGGGACGCTGACCTTCATGGAGGTCAACGCCCGCATCCAGGTCGAGCACACCGTGACCGAAGAGGTCACCGGTGTCGATCTGCTCGCCTGGCAGCTGCGCATCGCCGCCGGCGAGAGCCTGCCTGAGGAGTTCCCGGCTCCGCGCGGTCACTCGATCCAGTTCCGCATCAACGCTGAGGACGCGCGCCTGAACTTCTTCCCGGCCACCGGGCGGATCGGCCGCTACATCGAGCCGGCCGGTCCCGGCGTGCGCGTCGACTCCGGCGTGCACCACGGCATTGAGGTCGGAGTCGACTTCGACCCGATGCTCGCCAAGCTCATCGTCACCGGAGAGGACCGCGCACACGCACTCGCCCGCGCCCGCCGTGCGCTCGGCGAGTACACCCTCGACGGTGTTAAGACGCTGCTGCCGCTGCACCGGCGGCTGGTGAACGAACCGGCCTTCGCCGAGGAATTCAGCGTCTCCACCCACTGGCTGCAGCAGACATACATGCCGACATTCGACGATCCGGAGGATCCCATGGCACAGCAGACGCAGGACGGCAGCGACGTCATCGACATCGTCGTCGAGGTCGAAGGCCACCGGCTGACGGTCAAGGTGCCGGCCGAGCTGGCCCGCCCGGCGCAAGCCGGCGCCCGCCCCCGCAAGGGCCGGCTGCGCCGCCGCGGCTCCAGCCGCACCGACAACGCCTCAGCGCTGACCGCACCGATGCAGGGCACGATCGTGTCCGTCGATGTCGAGCCCGGTGCTGTCGTCGAGACCGGTGACACGCTGGCGGTCATCGAGGCGATGAAGATGGAGCAGCCGCTCAAGGCGTCGCGTCCCGCCACCGTGTCGAAGATCGCCGTCGAGGCCGGCTCGGCCGTCAAGGCCGGCACCGTGCTCATCGAGTTCGAGGACTGAGCCGCGCACAGCCGCAGGTCAGCGGGCCGGCTTCAGGCAGACCTAGACGAAAGTCGTAGTCGACTGCACCAAAGTCCAATTGTGCCGACTCGGTGCGCATGAGACAGTGAGTCTGCCGGTGACGCCAGCTCCCGATCCCCCGAAACACAGCTGCGGGTGCACTCGAATCGAGTGCACCCGCAGTCGTGTATTCAGCCGCCGGTCCTGCCCGGCAGGCACCGGCTGCGCCGGCTGGCTCAGCTGGCGTGGTGATGCAGCTTGCGCGCCGCCTCGGTGATGGAGCCCGACAGCGAGGGGTAGACGGTGAAGCTGGAGGCCAGCTGGTCGACGGTCAGCCGGTTCTCCACGGCCAGGGTGATCGGCAGGATGAGCTCACTGGCCTTCGGACCGACGACAACACCGCCGAGGATCGAACCGGAGCCGCGGCGGGAGAAGATCTTGACGAAGCCGTCGCTGATCTCCTGCATCTTCGCCCGTGCGTTCGTGCTCAGCGGCTGGGTGACGCAGTCGATCTCCTTGCGGTCCTCCTCGAAGTCCTTCTGGGAGAAGCCGACGGTGGCGATCTCCGGGCTGGTGAAGATGTTCGAGGCGACATTGCGCAGCTTGAGGGGAGCAACGGCATCGCCGAGGGCGTGCCACATCGCGATTCGGCCCTGCATCGCGGCCACCGAGGCCAGCGGCATGACCGAGGTGCAGTCACCGGCGGCGTAGATGCCCGGCCGGGAGGTGCGCGAGACGCCGTCGACGACGACGTGCCCGGAGTCCTCCAGCTGCACGCCGGCCGATTCGAGACCGAGGTCCTTGGTGTTCGGGATCGAGCCGACGGCCATGAGGCAGTGGCTGGCATTGACCTTGCGCCCGTCGTCAAGGGTGACGAGCACACCATCGTCGGTGCGCGTGACCGATTCGGCACGCGAACGGGAGAGCACGTTCATGCCGCGGGAGCGGAACGCCTTCTCCAGCACATCGGCAGCATCCTTGTCCTCGCCGGGCAGCACCCGGTCCCGGGAGGATACGAGCGTGACCTTCGAACCGAGAGCATGGTAGGCGGAGGCGAACTCAGCACCGGTGACACCGGAGCCGACGACGACGAGGTGCTCAGGCAGCTCGTCGAGGTCGTAGAGCTGCGTCCACGTCAGGATCCGCTCACCGTCGGGCTGGGCGCTCGGCAGCTCGCGCGGGTGCGCGCCGACGCAGATGAGGACGACATCGGCTTCGAGTTCGTACTCGTTGCCCTCCTCCTCGACGACGTGGACGGTGTGCCGGCCCGACATCCGGGCCGTTCCCTTGATCGCCTTGACGCCGGCGGCCACAAGCCCGTCGTAGATGTCGGTCGCCTGAGCGTTGGCCAGGTGCTTGATCCGCTTATTGATGGTGTCGAGGTCGGCGCGGGCGGCGCCGCGTTCGATCGCAGCGGGCTCACCGTCCTCGGTGCCGCGCAGGCGGATGCCCAGCGGCCCGGAGACCTCGATCTGGCCCATGAGCTCGGCGGTGGCGATGAGGGTCTTCGACGGCACGACATCGGTGAGCACCGCAGATCCGCCGCAGCGGTTGCGTTCGATGAGCATGACATCGGCGCCGAGCTGGCCGGCGACGAGTGCGGCCTCGTAGCCGCCGGGACCACCGCCGATGATGACGACGCGGTTCTGGGAGGGATCAAGTACGTTCTTCACAGTCTCATTCTCTCAGCGGCAGGCAAGTCGATGGCATGACAGCGGCGGCGCTGCGGCCGCCCTGTCGTTCGCTTCCCATCCTAGTGGCTGGGCCACCGGCTGCCCTAAGCGGCCTGGCGGCCCGCGGCAGTCTCGACCGCCTCGGGCACGGGCGTGTGGCTGACACGCAGTGCCCGCAGGGCCCCGAGGATCGCGACGAGGTCGACGCCCTCCTGCAGGATCGCGCCGACGACCGCGGGCAGGTAGCCGAGGGCTGCGACGATCATGAGCCCGATCGAGATCGCGATGCCCAGCCAGATGCTCTGCAGCGCGATGCGCACGGTGCGCTGGGAGATCTCGATGACATAGGCGACGTTGGCGATATCGTCCTGGGTGATGACCGCCGAGGCCGATTCGCTGGCCGCACTCGCCCCGCGCGCACCGAGCGCGATGCCGACATCTGCGGCGGCGAGCACCGGGGCGTCGTTGACGCCGTCGCCGACCATGAGCACCGGCCGGTTGCGCATCGAGGCCAGGTGCTCGACCTTCGTCTGCGGGGTGCAGCCGGCTTCGATCTCGTCGATGCCGACCTCACCGGCGATCGCCCGGGCGGTGGCGGCGTTGTCGCCGGTGAGCATCGCGATGTCGGTGACGCCGAGCTCGTGCAGCCGGGCGACGGTGCCGGCGGCGGTGGCGCGCAGCTCATCGGCGAGGATGATGATGCCGGCCAGGTCGCTGCCGTGGGAGACGTAGACGAAGGTCTCCCCGGGTGCCAGCTCGGCCGGTTCGAGGGGGCCTGCGACCTCTTCGATGTAGGTGATCTTGCCGACCCGCACCTCGGTGCCGTCGGCCAGGTAGGCGCGCACGCCGTTGGTCGCTGTCTCGTCGGCGCCTGCCACCTCGGGCAGGGTCAGCCCGCGCTCGCTGGCCACCGCGCCGATCGACTGGGCGAAGGCGTGCAGCGAGAATTGCTCGGCCGCGGCAGCCAGGGCGATGAGCTCGTCTTCACTGTGTGTGCCGGGGATGACGCGGCGGACCTCAGGATTGCCGCGGGTGAGCGTGCCGGTCTTGTCGAGGGCGGCGGACTGGACGCGGGCGAGCGTTTCGAGCGCGCCGCCGTTCTTGATGATGACGCCGATCTGCGCAGCCCGGCTCATCCCGCCCATGAATGCGACCGGGGCGGCGATGAGCAGCGGGCAGGGGGTGGCGACGACGAGGACCTCGGCGAACCGGGTGGGGTTGCCGCTGATGAACCAGGCGAAGGCGGCGATCGCCAGGGACACGATCGTGAACGGCACCGCATAGCGGTCGGCGAGGCGCACCATCGGAGCCTGGGATTCGACGGCCTCGCGCACGAGCTTGACGATCGAGCCGTACTGGGAGTCCGCCGAGGTGGCGGTCGCCTGCATGCGGAAGGCGCGGGTCTCGTTGACCGTGCCCGAGGCGAGGGTGTCCCCGGTCCTGAAGGTCACCGGCAGCGGTTCGCCGGTCATCGCCGAGGCATCGATGGTCGCCGATGCGTCGAGCAGGGTTCCGTCGACCGGCAGCGTCTCATTCGGCCGGACGGCGAGGATGTCGCCGATGGCCACCTCGTCGACCGGGATCTGGGTCAGCTGGCCGTCAGCGCCCTCCCGGTGGGCGAACTGCGGGGCGCGGCTGATGAGCGCATCGAGTTCGCGCCCGGCCCGGCCTGCGGCCATCTCCTCGAGCGCTTCGCCGCCGGTGAGCATGAGCACGATGATGAGGCCGGCGACGTATTCGCCGACGAGCACGGTGGCGACCATCGCGACGACGGCCAGGATGTCGAGACCCCACTTGCCGGCCATGATGTCCTTGATCATGTCCCAGACGGTGAGGAGGACGACGATGCCGATGACGCTCGTCGCCAGGATCTGGGCGACGCCGGGCAACCCTGAGGCGAGCAGGATGAGCGTCGTCGCCAAGGCGACGACGGCCAGCCCCGCGAGCGGGTAGCGGCGCAGAGCACGGATGAAAGCCATACGGCCATCATGCCCAACGGCGCCGCGGGCGGCTAGGAAGGCGTGGACAACCTTCGTTCGCCGGAAAAGGGGGAGGCTGGTTCAGCCGATCGCCTCGGTGAGCACGTCTGCGGGACCTACGATGCGGCCCTGTTGTCGGTGCGCGGCCGACAGTTCGGAGTAGGAGGCGGCGTTGGTGCGGATGTGCTCGATATTCTCCGCGGTCAGCTCGCGGCGCACCTTCGCCGGCATCCCTGCCACCAGGGAGCCGGAGGGGACCTCCATCCCTTCGAGGACGAGAGCGCCGGCTGCCACGAGGGTCTCGGAGCCGATGACGCATTCGTTGAGCAGGGTTGCGCCCATGCCGATGAGGCAGTCGTCGCCGACCGTGCAGCCGTGCACGAGCGCGCGGTGGCCGACCGACACGCGGGCGCCGACAGTGACCGGACGGCCGGGATCGGAGTGCATGACCGAGTTGTCCTGCACATTGGTCCCCTCACCGATCGTGATAGGGCTCGATTCGGCGCGCAGCACGGTGCCGTAGAAGATGCTGCTGCCGGCCCCGAGGCGGACGTCGCCGATGAGCGTGACGCCGGGTGCGACGAAGGCAGTGGTGTGGATCTGCGGCTTGAGATCGCCGATGGCAATGATGCGCACGTCGCGCAGGTCGCTGATGTTCTCCATGTCCTCAGCCAAGCAGAACGGTGCGAAGCGGGCAAGGCTGAGGATCGATTTGCGATGCTGCGGCAGACCCCGCAGAATAAAAGATTGTCGGTGATTTCACACTTCGACCCTCTTGTGCTGTCCTGTCTCATATGTGAATCTGGTTGACATAGCGACCACTTGCTGTCGCCAGCCTGCTGTGTGCCGATCTGGGCCCACCAGCTCCCCGGGCTCCGGCGACCTCCGCTCCAGGAAAGGACACCATGGATTGGCGCCATCGCGCGGCTTGCCTCAATGAGGATCCCGAACTCTTCTTCCCCATCGGCAACACCGGCCCTGCGCTCCTGCAGATCGAAGAGGCCAAAAGTGTCTGCCGCCGCTGCGAAGTCGCCGAGATCTGCCTGCAGTGGGCACTCGAATCCGGCCAGGATGCCGGAGTCTGGGGCGGCATGAGCGAAGATGAGCGCCGCGCCCTCAAGCGCCGTGCCGCTCGCGCCCGCCGCGCCGGCTGACACGCAGCCCG
>NZ_JALXPM010000072.1:0-9129 GCF_025147615.1 Brevibacterium luteolum
AGCGTGCCTGCGGCCCAGTCGCGGCCGCACCGCTTTCCGAGATGCTCGCGGCCATGGATGCCACCGAGCTCACCGCGGTGCTCATCGGCGGGATCACCAAACGCGAGGTGGTCGACCGCGTCGCAGTGCCCGGCTCGCTGTGGCTGGCCGACCTGGATGACGGTGACTTCGTGCTGCCGCCGCTGCCCAACCACCTCTACAGCCGCGACGCCTCTGCCTGGATCTACGGTGGGGTGGCGATCAACTCGATGCGCAAGCGCGCCCGCTAACGCGAGACCATCAGCTACGAGGCCGTCTACCGCTGGCATCCCCGCTTCGCAGCCGCCGGCTTCGCCCACTGGAGTGCCGGCGGCGAATCCGGGATCGCGACCACCGAAGGCGGTGACATCTTCGTCCTCGGCAACGGCGCGGTCATGATCGGGATGAGCGAGCGCACCACCCCAGCCGGGGTCGAACGGCTCACCCGCACCCTCATGACCGCAGGAGCGGCTGAACGGGTGCTGGCGCTGCGGATGCCTGAGCGGCGGTCGTTCATGCACCTTGACACCGTCATGACGATGGTCGATGAGCGGACCTTCCTCTGCTACGGCGGCCTCGACCCGCTGCCGTCCTACCTCATCACCCCCGGCAGCCAGTCAGGCGAGCTGTCGATCACCGACTATCCGGCCGCGCAGATGCACTCGGCGATGGCCGAGGCGCTCGGCCGCGAGAGGATGCGCGTCCTCGTCCCCGACCAGGACCCCTACGCTGCTGAACGCGAGCAGTGGCACGACGGCCTCAATGTGCTTGCCGTCGCTCCTGGTGCGGTCATCGCCTACGCCCGCAACACCGGTGCCAACACGCTGCTGGCCGAGCACGGCATCGATGTCATCCCGATCGCCGGCACCGAACTCGGCCGCAGCCGCGGCGGGCCGCGCTGCATGAGCTGCCCGATCCTCCGCGACCCCCCCTGGCCAGTACCGACACTCCCAGCCCGCCGTCTGAGATCCCCGCGACCGGCACTTCGGGCACCGCAGATGCATCCGAAACGACTCAGATCACCGGTGCCTGCACACCTGTCATCACCAAACTCCGCCGGGTCGTTGTCTCAGGCGGGCACTTCGTCAATACTGAAACTGACCGAGTCGGGCGCGATCAGCGCTCCGGCGCGACAGAAACGGAGCAACCCATGGGATTCGGAGTCGGAGTCTTCCTCATCCTCATCGGCGCGATCCTGGCCTTCGCCGTCCGAGACGCCTGGAGCGTCATGGACCTGACGATGGTCGGCTACATCTGCATCGGCGTCGGAGTTCTCGCGCTGCTGCTGGCCTTCATCACCATGGCCAACCGGCGCCGCCAGCTCTAGGCCGCGTCACCAGCGCCATCAGCACCACAGACACTGAGGGGTCTGCCCACCTGGGCGGGCCCCTCAGTCGCGTCGCGGCACCCGCCCGGCAGCCGCACCCGAGCGGCGCAGCCCCTGCACACCCTCGATCCCGAGCATCCGGTGCATCCGCGACAGACTGTACGTCCGCTCCCGAGCCAGATTCCGCATCGCATGCCGGGTGTACGGCGGGCGGCGCTTCTTCCGGCGCGCCTTGCGCTCCGCGAACCACGCCTTGACAAGCGCAAGGTCGGCGGCGATCGTGTCGAGTTCGAGCGAGGGGTGGCCGAACCGCCCGAGGTAGGTGTTGAGCGCTTCGTGCACGACATAGGGCTGCGGGTCGCCGATGTTCATCGGCCCGTAGGCCTCCGGCTTCGTCAGCGCGGCATCGACGGCTGCGGTGAGCGTGTCGACGTGCGTCATCGTCATCGTGTGCCGCCCGCCTGCCGGCAGCTTGAGCACACCGCCCTCGGCCATCCGCTCCAGGATCGGCCACAGCGTCGTATCGTCTGGCCCGTACACGGCGTTCGGGCGCAGCACGAGCGTTTCGGGCCGCACCCGGGCGATGACCCGTTCGGCCTCGGCGCGGATGCGCTCATAGGCGCACAGGTACCGGTCCGGGTCGACCGGCCCGCCCTCCTCGTACAGGTAGCGGTGCGCATCGGCCGGCGCGTAGACGGCCGTGCTGGACAGGCAGATCATCCGCGGCTTGGGGAACGCGTCGAGCACATGGCGGGTGCCGGTGACGTTGACGGCCTGCAGCTCGTCCTCGCCCGCCCAGTCGTCGTCGATGACCGCAGCGTGGACGACGGCATCGGTGAAGCGCAGCCGGCCCCGCAGCTGCTGGGGAATCTCCTCGCGGATGTCCCACTCGTGGTGCTCGACCCCGCTGATCTGCGGGTCGGCCAGCCCGACGCTCGTGACCCTGCGACCGGATTCGGCCAGCCTGCGGGCGATCGCCTGACCGACGTAACCGGCAGCACCCGTGACGACGACTCTCACTTCGACTCCTCTCCTTGCGATCAGGCTAATGCGCCCGCCCGCGGCCTGCCGTCATTGCCCGCGCCGTGTCTGCTGTGACTCCCCTGAGCACCCCGTTCCCGAGGTGGTTCTCCCGTTCCCGAGGCGGTGGTCGCCGCTTGCAGACGGTGTGCCCGAACCGGCACATCGCTGTGACCGGACGGCCGGTGCCCGTCCATAGCCTGGAGGCATGAGCAGCACACCGCACCTTGATCTCCGGCCGCGACGACTCTGGATCGTTGCGGTGCTGCTGTGTCTGCTGCTCACCGGCGGTGCGCTGAGCGCGTGCACGCAGCCGGCGAAACCACTGCCGGAATCGACCTACGACGAGCTCGTCACGGAGATCGAGGGTCTGGCCGGCGTCACCGCGGTGACGCGTTCGGGCACCGACGTCACCGTCACCGTCGACGCAGACACCGATCCCGATGCCCTCGACGACACCGCGAAAGCCCTCCTCGCACGCGTCAACGACTACCGCTACCCGCAGGGACCACCGGAGGTGAGCGTGGAGTCCGGCCGGTTCACCGGCACCGTCGGGCACGTCGTCCACGATGTCACCACCAGCATTCCGCAGCCGGGACCGCTCAACCTCTCCCAGCTGCCGTTCCTCACCAGCCTGCCCGATGTCACGGGCGGGGAGATCGGCGAGAACATGAACGCCAGCGTCACGCTCGCCTTCGGCACCGACATGCGCAGCTGGCTCACCGACGCTGCCGCCGGTGAGCGCCAGCTCCTCCTCGGCGTGCGCCGAGCCGCGGCAGCAGACGAGGTCGAGCTCGTCGAACACGGCCCAGGCACCTCCGGCGGGGACGGAGACGACTGGGAGCCGAGCGTCACCGCCCGTGTCGACATGTCCGAACCAGGCGTCCAGGACGCCATCACCCGGTTCTACGACACCGCAGAGCAGGCCGGCAGCCTGCCCTTCACCGTCCAGTGGACGCACTCCCTCGAACGTCCCGATGCGACTGTGCTCGTCGAACACGATGCCGACATCCCAGACGTCCTCGACGTCTTCGCCGCCGAATACGGGGCCGGTGAGCTCTCTGACCTCACGGCGGGATCTGCTGAGGGGCTGCGCGTGGAGTTCGGCGACGGGCGGGCGGACGCTGACGCCTACTTCCAGGCCCGGGACCTGCTGGCCGAGCGCGGCATCACCGTCGAGCACATCGCCCTCAAGCGGCAGTCGATGGACGTCGTGACCCGCTCCAGCACCGAGCTGCGCGAGCTTGCCGACCTGCTCAGCGGCAGCACGTGGCCGCTGCCCGGCGACGTTGAGCTCAGCGTCAGCAACACCGCCTACCCGGACGACAGCTCGAGGTTTCCGGCCGCAGAGTGGCCGGCCCATGCCGACCTGCTGACCGCCCTGTGGGATGCCGGTTTCACCTCAGTGCGCATGTCGAACTACGTCGGCGGCACGGGCGCTGACTTCCGGATCGATCTCCACCAGACCGACAGCCAGGACCTCACGAGTGCGGTCAGCCAGGATGGGCTCATCGAGGTGCTGCGTGACACCGGCTGGGACGGCAGGGCGCTCATCACTCTGTCGACCGGCGGTCACCCCACCTTCACCGCGACCGAGCGCGGGAAGGCCAGAGGTGCCCGCATGTCCCTGCACGGAGTCGACCCGAAGCCCACCGGCTGGGCGAAGCGGTTCCTCGACCGCTTCGACGCCACCGCCGGCTGACCCCGCCCGGTCCCGGCTCGGCCGCCCGTCCCGCGACCTGGTTCAGGTGCCGTCCGTGCGGTGCTGCCACTGCGGCTGGCGCTTCGTCAGGAACGCATCGATGCCCTCCTGCGCATCGGGCATGACGGCATTGGCGGCCATCGTCTCTGACATCTGCGCGTACGCGCCCGGCGTATCGAGGTGAATCTGCTGGTAGAACGCCTGCTTGCCGATCGCCACTGTGGCAGCCGACGCCTCGGCGACCGTCTGCGCCACCTGCGAAGCGGCAGCAGCCAGCTCGTCATCGGCGACGACGTGGGAGACGAGCCCGAAGGCAAGCGCCTGCTCGGCATCGAGCAGGTCACCGGTCATGAGCATCCGCATCGCCGTCTTGCGCGGCACCGCCCGCGACAGCGCGACCATCGGCGTCGAGCAGAACAGCCCGATGCGCACACCCGGGGTGCCGAACCGGGCTGATTCGGCAGCGACTGCGAGATCGCAGGTGGCCACCAGCTGGCAGCCGGCCGCCGTGGCAACACCCTGGACAGCGGCGATGACCGGCTGCGGGATCGACTGGATGAGCAGCATGAGCTGCGAGCAGCGCTCGAAGATCTCCTGCTGCCGGGCATGGTCGGCCCCGCGGATCTCCTTGAGATCGTGGCCGGAGCAGAACACGTGCCCGGCAGTCGAGAGCACAACAGCGTGCACATCGGTGCGCTCGCCGATCTCGGTGAGCGCGTCGATGAGCGCACCCATGACCGGCATCGACAGGGCGTTGCGGGTCTGGGCGGCATCGATCATGACGAGGGCGACCGCGCCCTCGACGGTGACAGTGACAGGTGCATCAGTGGTGGCCGGTCCCGAGGCGGTGGTGGCAGATTCGTTCGTCATGGCACCAGTGTGACACCCGCCACGGACGCCTGCGCTTGTGGCGCTCTGGCGTCTGGTCAAAGATGCGGTTCTGCATCCGAAGGTATGGTCGATATGGCTGATTTGACCGTTTTGGGCGATAATATAGGCATGAGCAATACCAAGAACCGGGGTGCGCGAGACGAGCATGTCGTCGAACCTCCTGAGGATCTCCACGACATGCTCGAATTGGCGCGCTTCCTGGAGAATCAGCCTGCTCCAGCTGCGCTTCTGGGTCCGGACGGTGAACAGATCCCGTTGCCACTCCCTGCGTACGAGGTGCTCCGCAGGGTCGTGAGCGCGATGGAACGAGGAGCATCCGTCAGTATTGAGCCGATCGACAAGCAGCTGACAACACAACAGGCCGCCGATCTGCTAGGCGTAAGCCGGAATACCTTGGTACGTCTACTGGAAGAGCATGAGTTGCCGTTCGAGCGATTCGGACAGTCGCGGCACCGTAGGCTTCGGTTGCACGATGTTCTGGCGTATCGGGAACGCAAGCGCGCGGAACGCCGCAGCCGGCTGGACGAGCTGACTCGGCAAGCCGAAGAGGACGGTCTATACGATGTCGAGCCCGCGGCCTATCGGGAGGCGCTGGCTGAGGCACGGAAGTCGTGACTGATGTCGCGCTTCACAGTCTTCCTTGACGCATGCGTGTTGGTGCCCATTGCGCCGTGTGACACCTTGCTGCGTATCGCTGATGCGGGGACCTTTCGTCCCTTGTGGTCGGCCAAGGTTGTCGACGAGGCGCTAAAGGCGTTAGCGCGAATTCACCCAGAGGTGGACGAGAGTAGATTCCTCAGCCGATTTCGTTCGATGGACTATGCGTTTGAGGACGCCCTCGTCGAAGGATGGGAGCCCATTGAGCGAGCTGTCGAGTTACCCGACCCTGATGACCGGCACGTAGTCGCGGCTGCCCTCCGCGGTCGCGCTGATGCAATCATCACCGAGAACACCAAGGACTTCCCTGAAAGGGTTCTAGAACCTCTCGGGTTGGAAGCGATTCGGCTCGATGACTTCTTGCTGGATCAACTTGACCTGAGTCCGGGTGCGATCTGCCGAGTTGTGAAAGACCAAGCGGCTGCAATGAGGCGGCCGCCGGTCACCGTGGAGACCTTGCTCGCGAAGCTGTTGCGAAGTGGTGCGCCCCGTTTTGCCCGTGCTGTGTCAGATGTGCTGGTGGGTCAGACCAACTCCGACTGACTGTCCGATGGTCCCGACATTTTGCGCATGTGGGCCCGTCGGAAACCGATCTGCTGTGGCCTAAAGGGCGGTGCCCGTTGAGCTGATCGGGCCTTTGGCGAGCGCCTCACTCGTGCGACCACCGGCGTTGAGATGGGACTTTCGCAGCCTTCCTCACGGGTGGCGGACGCGCATCAAACCTCTCGAAAACCAGGGTTGAGTGGAATAGACTCAAGTTTGACGGTGTTGTGCTGATCAGAAGATTCACATTCATGCTGATCCGCGTCGGTATGCCGGCGCCGAAAGGAACTCCTATGGAAGCCAAGTTCACCACCAAATCGCAGGAGGTGCTCTCCGCAGCGGTCAAGGATGCCGTCACCCGCGGCAACTCGCAGGTCGAGCCGGCTCACCTGCTCGCGGCACTGCTCAGCCAGCCTGAGAGCATCGCCGCCGCCCTGCTCGAGCACATGGGCGCCGACCCGGCCGCCATCCGGGCAGAGGCTGAGCGGACCGTCGCCGGTCTGCCGTCGGCGTCGGGCTCGTCGGTCTCCCAGCCCCAGCTGTCCCGTCAGGCACTGCAGCTCATCAACAACGCCGAACAGGAGATGCAGGCCCTCGGCGACCAATTCGTCTCCACTGAGCACCTGCTCATCGCCGCCGCCGCTGACACCGGCGAGGTCGGCCGGCTGCTGACCAGCCAGTCCGTCACCCGCGACGGCCTACTCACCGCCCTGCCCGAGGTGCGCGGCGGCAGAAAGGTCACCGGCGAGAACCCCGAGGACACCTTCCAGTCCCTGGAGAAGTTCGGCGTCGACCTCACCGCCCAGGCCCGCGAGGGCAAACTCGATCCGGTCATCGGCCGTGACTCGGAGATCCGCCGGGTCGTGCAGGTGCTCTCGCGCCGCACAAAGAACAACCCGGTGCTCATCGGCGAACCCGGCGTCGGCAAGACCGCCGTCGTCGAAGGCCTCGCCCAGCGCATCGTCGCCGGCGATGTGCCCGAATCGCTGCGCAACAAGAGCCTCATCAGCCTCGACCTCTCCGCGATGGTCGCCGGTGCGAAGTACCGCGGTGAGTTCGAGGAGCGCCTCAAGGCTGTGCTCGAGGAGATCAAGTCCTCCGACGGCCAGGTCATCACCTTCATCGACGAGCTGCACACGCTTGTGGGTGCCGGTGCCTCCGGTGACTCCTCGATGGACGCCGGCAACATGCTCAAGCCGATGCTCGCCCGCGGTGAGCTGCGCATGGTCGGTGCCACCACGCTTGATGAGTACCGCGAGAACATCGAAAAGGATCCCGCGCTCGAACGCCGCTTCCAGCAGGTGTTCGTCGGCGAGCCGAGTGTCGAGGACACCATCGCGATCCTGCGCGGGCTCAAGGAGCGCTACGAAGCCCACCACAAGGTCACGATCGCCGACTCCGCACTCGTGGCCGCGGCCAGCCTGTCGAACCGCTACATCGCCGACCGTCAGCTGCCGGACAAGGCCATCGACCTCGTCGATGAGGCCGCCAGCCGGCTGCGCATGGAGATCGACTCCGCTCCCGTCGAGATCGACGAGCTCTCCCGCGCCGTCGACCGGCTGAAGATGGAGGAGATGGCCCTGGCCAAGGAATCCGATCCGGCCTCGGTCGAGCGCCTGGCCGCCCTGCGCGAGGACCTGGCTGACAAGCAGGAGGAGCTCGCCGGTCTCAACGCCGCATGGGAGAAACAGCGCGCGGACATCAACCGCGTCGGCGAGCTGCGCGAGAAGCTCGACGAGCTGCGCTCGCAGGCCGAGATTGCCCGCCGCGACGTCGACCTGGAGAAGGCCTCGCGCCTGCTCTACGGCGAGATCCCGGCCGTGGAGAAGCAGATCGCCGAAGCCGAGGCGGCTGAGTCCAGGGCCGGTGCGCAGACGATGGTCGGCGACCAGGTCACTGAGAACGACATCGCCGAGGTCGTCGCAGCCTGGACCGGCATTCCCGCCGGCCGGCTGCTCGAAGGTGAACGCGAGAAGCTCCTGCATGCTGAGGAGTACATCGGCCGCCGGCTCATCGGCCAGCAGTCTGCTGTGCGCTCGGTCGCCGATGCGATCCGCCGTTCGCGCGCCGGGGTCTCGGACCCGAACCGCCCGACCGGTTCGTTCCTGTTCCTCGGCCCGACCGGTGTGGGCAAGACCGAGCTGGCGAAGGCGCTTGCCGACTTCCTCTTCGATGACGAGCGCGCGCTCGTGCGCATCGATATGAGTGAGTACGGCGAGAAGCACTCGGTCTCCCGTCTCGTCGGTGCGCCTCCCGGATACGTCGGTTACGAATCTGGTGGTCAGCTGACCGAGGCGGTGCGCCGCCGCCCGTATTCGGTGGTGCTGCTTGATGAGGTGGAGAAGGCCCACGCGGATGTCTTCGACATCCTGCTGCAGGTCCTCGACGACGGTCGCCTGACCGACGGCCAGGGCCGGACCGTGGACTTCCGCAACACGATCCTCATCCTCACCTCGAACCTGGGCTCGCAGTTCCTGGTCGACCAGACGCTCGACGTCGAACAGCAGCACAAACAGGTGATGGGTGTGGTGCATTCGGCGTTCAAGCCCGAGTTCCTCAACCGGCTCGATGACATCGTCATCTTCGATGCCCTCAGCCAGGACGAGCTCGCCCGGATCGTCGACCTGCAGATCGCTGCCATGCAGGCCCGGCTCACTGAGCGCCGGATCAACCTGGAGATCACTCCGGCGGCCGCCGAGTGGCTCGCCCGGGAGGGTTACGACCCGGCCTACGGCGCTCGCCCGCTGCGCCGGCTCGTCCAGCGTGAGATCGGCGACCGGTTGGCTCGCGAGATCCTTGCCGGTGCTGTGCGCGACGGCGACACCGTGCGCGTCGATCGCCCGGACACCAGCGCCGAGGCGGGCGCTGGGGAGGGTCTGACCCTCACCTCTGTCACGGGAGGCGAGGCTGACGATGACGGGGATGATCCCGAGATCATCGATGGCGAGGTCATCGACTGACCCTCGGCAGA
>NZ_JALXPM010000073.1:0-8617 GCF_025147615.1 Brevibacterium luteolum
GGCAGCGCCACGCCGTGTCCTGGAATCACTGATCCACACCCTCAATTACGAAGAGCCGCCAAACGCAGAGCTGACCAAAGTCAGAAAAGTTGTTCATGGTTGTGGCGCCGGAAACCATGAACAACTTTTCTAACTTTCGCAGCAGCCCACATTAGCCAGCGGCCTTGGCCTGAGGCGCAGTCTCAGCCCTTCAGCGGGAGTGGTACTTCTGCTGGGTCTCCGTCAGCCCTTCGGTCACGAGCATCTCGACGGCATCGGCGAGATCGCTGATGAACATCGGCAGGGTCTTCTTCTCATCGGTGCTGAAGGGCCGCAGCACGAACGAGGCCGTGTCCATGCGGCCCGGCGGGCGGCCGACCCCGGCCCGCACCCGCAGGTAGTCCTTGGTGCCGAGTGCCTGGGTGATCGAGCGCAGCCCGTTGTGCCCGCCTTCTCCCCCGCCGCGTTTGAGTTTGATGGCGTCGAAGTCGAGGTCGACGTCGTCGTGGACGGCGATGAGGTTGGCCGCGGGCACTGAGTAGAACTTCAGCAGCGCCTGCGTCGGCCCTCCGGTGACGTTCATGTAACCCAGCGACTTCGCCAGCACCACGCGCGGTCCCGGCCTCCCGCCGATGCTGCCGAGCCGGCCCATCGCCGCGACCGCGCCGTGCTTGGTCTTGGTGAGGTTGAGGCTCATCCGGTCGGCGAGTTCGTCGACGGTCATCTGGCCGATGTTGTGCCGGGTCGGGGCATACCGCGCCCCGGGATTGCCCAAGCCCATGACGAGCCACGTCTCATCGGCCATCGCCGTCCTCCTTCGTGATCGCCAGCTATGATCCTGCCGGTCATGTCTACGGTAGCGAGTGAGTGAGCCTCGCGTGGCTTAGATCAGGCTTACCTGTCGTGCCTGACCGGGCCCGAGGCGGTGGTGGGGTGAATGCCGCAGCGGCAGGTCCCCGGGTGGGAACCTGCCGCTGCATGCTCAGAGGTGAGCCGGCGCTCAGCTCGGCGTCTCAGCTGGGTGAGAGGATCACTCCTCGTCGCCTCCTTCAGCCTCGGCGTCACCGCCCTGGGCCTCGGCGTCACTCTCAGCCGGAGCACCGGTGGCTGCAGCGACCTCTTCATCCACCGCGTCGGACTCGAGTTCGGCCTCGAGCTGCTCTTCGGAGAGCTCAGCGGAGATGTTGACGATGAGCAGCTCGGGATCGTCGACGAGTTCGGTGCCCTTCGGGACGGTGACGTCGGAGGCGTAGACGTGCTCGCCGACCTCGCGGCCCTCGATGGAGACTTCGACGGACTCCGGCAGACTGGTGGCTTCAGCCAGCAGGCGGATGACCTGGTTGTCGATGGAGACGACGGTACCGGGTGCAGCTTCGCCCTCGACGACGACCGGGACCTCGACCTCGATCTTCTCGCCGCGCTTGACGATGATGAGGTCGAGGTGCTCGATGTTCCAGGTCACCGCGTGACGCTGGATGTCACGGGCGATGGCCAGACGGTTCTTCGAGCCGTCTGGGCTTTCGATCTCGAGCAGGGCGTTGGGCATCTTCATCGCCATCATGGTGGCGTGGCCGTCGAGTGCCAGATGGATGGGGTCCTCGCCGTGGCCGTAGAGGACAGCAGGAACCTTGTCTGCGCGGCGGAGCCGGCGGGCAGCGCCCTTGCCGAAGTCCTCGCGGCGTTCTGCGATGAGCTTGAAGTCAGCCATTTTCTTCTCCTTCGTGATGTGAGCACCACGGCGGACGAGCCTCGTGGTCGCTCCCGGGCCGGCACCGAGGTGGTGGCGGCGGCGCTGTGCGCCGGAGAAGGGGGCTTACGAGAACCGCGTCGATCACGGAAACATGGGTTTCCCTCGCCGAGGTAACTCATCAAGGATACTCGCCTGGCGCCTCCGCGGCAAAACGACTCCGGCACCTCGGCGGCAAACCGACTGCGGCGCCCCGGCCGGTGCCGGGACGCCGCAGGGAGCCCGAGAGTCAGGCGCAGGTCATTCGATCTCGAACAGGCTGGTGACCGAGCCGTCTTCGAACACCTCGTGCACGGCGCGGGCGAGCAGCGGGGCGATCGAGAGCACGGTGAGCTTGTCGAACTTCTGCGAGTCCTCCAGCGGCAGCGTGTTCGTCACGATGACCTCGGAGGCGCACGAGTTCTTCAGCCGCTCGACAGCCGGGCCGGAGAAGACGGCATGGGTGGAGACGATGACCACGCCCTTCGCACCGGCTTCCATGCAGGCATCGGCGGCCTGGACGATGGTGCCGCCGGTGTCGATCATGTCATCGACGAGCACCGCGGTGCGTCCTTCGACGTCGCCGACGACGCGGTTGGCCTTCGTCTGGTTGGGCCGGTTGATGTCGCGGGTCTTGTGGATGAAGGCCAGCGGCACGCCGCCGAGGGCAGACGACCAGTTCTCGGCGACTTTGATGCGGCCGGCGTCCGGGGACACGACAGCCAGTTCGCCCGGATGGTTCTGCTTGACGTAGTCGGCCAGGATCGGCAGGGCCACGAGGTGGTCGACCGGTCCGTCGAAGAAGCCCTGGATCTGCGCGGTGTGCAGGTCGACGGCGATGAGCCGATCGGCGCCGGCGGCCTTGTACATGTCAGCGACGAGACGCGCGGAGATCGGCTCGCGGCCGCGGTGCTTCTTGTCCTGGCGGGCGTAGGGGAAGAACGGGGCGATCACGGTGATGCGCTTGGCTGAGGCGCGCTTGAGCGCATCGACCATGAGCAGCTGCTCCATCAGCCAGTCGTTGATCGGGGCGCAGTGGGACTGCATGACGAACACATCCGAGCCGCGCACCGACTCGGAGTAGCGGACGTAGATCTCACCATTGGCGAAGTTGTAGATGTCGGAGGGCAGCAGTTCAGTGCCCAGACATTCAGCGACCTGCTCGGCCAGCTCCATGTTCGCCCGGCCGGTGACGAGGACGAGCTCCTTCTCACCGGCTGCCGTAATCTTATTCACTACTCCGACTCCTTCTGCGTTTGCTGAGCAGCCTCGGCAGCCTGGGCGGCAGGCGTACCTGGACGGTTCTTCACTACCCAGTCTTCAACATTGCGCTGAGGTGCGACCGTGATGGCCAGCGCCCCAGGCGGAACATCCTTGCGGATCACGGTGCTCGCTCCCGAGTAGGCGCCGTCGCCTACTGTGACGGGGGCGACGAACATCGTGTCCGAGCCGGTGCGGCAGTAGGAGCCGATGGTGGTGTGGTGCTTGTTGATGCCGTCGTAGTTGACGAACACGGAGGCAGCGCCGATGTTGGTGTACTCCCCGATCGTCGCATCGCCGACATAGGACAGGTGCGGGACCTTCGAGCCGGTGCCGATCTTGACGTTCTTCGTCTCGACGAAGGTGCCGATCTTGCCCTCGGTGCCCAGCTCAGTGCCCGGGCGCAGGTAGGCGAAGGGCCCGACGTTGGCGTTCTCGCCGATGACGGCCAGCTGGCCGTGGGTGCGCACCACCTGGGCGCCGGCGCGCACTTCGGTGTCCGTCAGCGTCGTGTCGGGTCCGATGACCGCACCCGAGGCGATGTCGCAGGCCCCGTAGAGCTGCACGCCAGGCAGGATGGTCGCGTCGGCGGCGAGCACCGCATCGGCGTCGATCCACGTAGTGTCGGGGTCGACGACGGTGACTCCTGCGCGCATCCAGTTCTCGATGACGCGCTTGTTGAGCTCCTTGCCCAGCTGGGCGAGCTGCACACGGTCGTTGGCTCCCTCAACCTGCCAGAAGTCCTCGATCGCCCGGGCGGCGACAGCCCCGCCGGCGGCGCGGGCGATGCCGATGACATCGGTGAGATACTTCTCGGCCTGGGCGTTGTCGGTCGAGACCTGGGCAAGCGATTCGCGCAGCACGGTCGCATCGAAGGCGTAGATACCGGAGTTGATCTCCGTGATCTGCTTCTCCTCGGCGCTGGCGTCTTTCTCCTCGACGATGCGTTCGAGGTTGCCGGCGGCGTCGCGGACGATGCGCCCGTAGCCGTGCGGGCGGGCGACCTCGGCGGAGAGCACAGTGACCGCCCCAGAGCGCTGCTCGTGGAAGTCGACGAGGTCCGAGAGCGTCTCAGCGGTCAGCAGCGGCACGTCGCCGTAGGTGACGACGATGGTGCCGGTGAGGTCTTCGGGCAGCTGGGTGAGCGCGCATTCGGCGGCGCGTCCGGTGCCGGGGATGTCGTCCTGGTCAGCGACGAGCACCTGCCGGTCGATCGCCTCGGCAATGGCCGAGACATGCTCGGCGACCTGCTCACGGGCGTGCCGGAGGACGACGACGAGGTGCTGGGGCTGGGCACCAGCGGCGGCATTGATCGCATGGTGGAGCAGCGACCGGCCGCCGATCGGATGCATGACCTTCGGTGTGGCGGATTTCATTCTCGTGCCTTCGCCGGCGGCCAGCACGATGACGGCTGCGGGGCGGTTGACGGGCATGTTCACTCCTTCATCCGGGTGGCCGGATCGTCGACGCGCTCCGCCCATAGGATTCGAACCTATACTGCACGGCTCCAAAGGCCGGCGTGCTGCCATTACACCAGGGCGGATCATGCAGTCCCGGCCGCCCGCAGACCCCGGGGCCGCGATCACTCGGGCACAATCTTGCCACTAGAATGAAGCCTATGGAAATTCTTCGCGATATTCTCCTGTTCCTGCACCTGCTCGGCATGGCGATCATCATCGGCGGTTATTTCGCCGCGATCCGCCGGCCCCGTGTCATGCCCGGCATGCTGCACGCCGCCTACCTCCAGCTCATCACCGGCATCGGGCTCGTCGGCGTCATCGAGATGGCCGGTGACCCGTCTGCCGCCTTCCACATGAAGGTCGGCATCAAGGCGCTGCTGGCCATCGCCGTGGCCGTCACCGCGTTCATCGGCAACCGCAAGCAGAAGCGCGCCCACGCCACCGCAGGTGCCGGCGAACCGGCCGCTGCGACCGGCCCGGAGCCCAGCGCCGGCCTCGCCCACGCGACGTTCGCACTCGCCCTGCTGGCGGTGCTCGTCGCCGTGTTCGTCAACGTCTGAGCCGACTGCCGCTCAAGGAGATGCCGGCGCCCCGCCACGGGGTACCGGCATCGTCGTCTTCTCCCCCGCGCCCGAGGCGGTCGGCACCTTGGCCGTGTCTGGCCCGGTTGGTAGATTGCTAAGACCATGTCTTCACTCTTCGAGTTCCTCAACACCGCCCCGGATTCTCCTCCGCCGCACGCTGCGCTGCCGGAGATGCCCGTGCCAGAGGCGCCGGCTGACTTCGCTGACATCGCCCACCCGGCCGATGACCCGGGTGCCGACGGTGAACCCGGCGTGCCCGAGGCGGCAGGTGAGACGGGGGCGACAGGCGCCCACCGCCTCGGCGCCGGTGACCCGGCCGAGCTGCTCGATGGGCTCAATCCCGAACAGTCTGCTGCGGTCACGCATGCCGGGTCGCCGCTGCTCATCGTCGCCGGTGCCGGTTCGGGCAAGACGACGGTGCTCACCCGCCGGATCGCCTATGCGCTGCGCACCGGGCGCGCTCATCCCGGTCAGGTGCTGGCGATCACGTTCACGAACAAGGCCGCCAAGGAGATGCAGGAGCGCATCGGCGCGCTCATCGGCCCGCAGGCGCGCGGCATGTGGGTGTCGACGTTCCATTCGGCGTGTGTGCGCATCCTGCGGCGGGAGGCGAAGACGCTGGGCATGAAGTCGAACTTCGCCGTCTACGATGCGCAGGATTCGCTGCGGCTCATCACGCAGGTCGCCCGTGAGGCCGATGTCGATGTCAAGCGCTTCACCCCCAAGTCGCTGCAGCACCGGATCTCGGCGCTGAAGAACGACCTCATCACCGCTGAAGACTGTGCCGGGCAGGCGCGGATGGACAATCCGGCCGATCAGGCCCTCGCCGAGGTGTACCGCCGGTACGCTGAGCGGCTGCGGCTGGCCAATGCGTTCGACTTCGATGACCTCATTATGGAGACGGTGCATCTGCTCGGCGCCTTCGCCGACGTCGCCGCCTACTACCGCAGCCGGTTCCAGCACATCCTCGTCGATGAGTATCAGGACACGAACCCGGCCCAGTATGCGCTCATCCGGGCGTTGGCCGGGGCTGATGCCGATCATCTCTCGGCGGAACTGACCGTCGTCGGCGATGCCGATCAGTCGATCTACGCCTTCCGCGGGGCGACGGTGCGCAACATCGTCGAGTTCGAAAAGGACTTCCCGCAGGCGCGTACCATCCTGCTGGAGCAGAACTACCGGTCGACGCAGAACATCCTCTCAGCCGCGAATGCGGTCATCGCCAACAATGAGGGCCGCAAGGACAAGCGGCTGTGGACGGCTGCCGGTGACGGTGCGCCAGTCGTCGGCTGGGTGGCCGAGAACGAGCAGGCTGAAGCGCAGTTCATCGTCGACCGGATCGATGAGCTCATCGACCAAGGCGACACCGTCTACGGCGACTGTGCGGTGTTCTACCGCACGAACGCCCAGTCCCGTGCGATCGAGGATGCGCTCGTGCGCGCCGGCATGCCCTACCGGGTCGTCGGCGGCACCCGGTTCTATGAGCGCAAGGAGATCAAGGACGCCCTCGCCTACCTGCGGGTGCTGGCGAACCCGGCCGATGACGTCAACCTGCGCCGCATCATCAACGTGCCCAAGCGCTCGATCGGCGACCGGACGGTCGCGATGCTCGGTGCGTTCGCCGAACGCGAGCGGGTGACCTTCTTCGAGGCGCTCGAACGCGCAGACGAGGTGCCGGGGCTCTCCAGCCGGGCGAAGGGCCCGCTGGAGAAGTTCCGGGCGCTTTTCGCAGACCTGCAGTCGACGGCAGAGGGCGCGCAGGTCGCCCGCGTGCTCGAATCGGTGCTCGAGCAGACCGGGTATCTGGCCGAGCTGCAGGCCAGCACAGATCCGCAGGACGAGTCGCGGGTGGACAACCTCGCCGAGCTCGTCGCCGTTGCCGAGGCCTTCGATGCCCGCGGTGAGGGGGCGACACTCGATGACTTCCTCGAGCTCGTGTCGCTGTCCTCGGATGCCGACCAGATCCCGGATGAGGAGTCCGGGGAAGTCACGCTCATGACCCTGCACACGGCCAAGGGTCTGGAGTTTCCGACCGTGTTCCTCACCGGTATGGAGGACGGCAGCTTCCCGCACCAGCGCTCCTTCAACGATCCGTCAGAGATGTCCGAGGAGCGCCGGCTGGCCTATGTTGGGCTGACACGTGCGCAGAAGCGGCTCATCCTCACGCGCGCGGAGACCCGCAGCATGTGGGGCCAGCCGCAGTACAACCCGCCCAGCCGGTTCCTCACCGAGATCCCCGCCTCGCTCATCGAGTGGGAGAGCACCGGCACCCTGTCAGCCGAGGCCCTCACCGCTGCCTCCGGCGGTTCTGGTGCTGGCGGGTTCGGCAGTTCGTACGGCGGCAGGTTCGGCAGTTCGTACGGCGGCGGGTCCACCGGCGGCTCCTACGGCGGCGGGTTCACCGGCGGGTCGGGCTCGTTCCGCTCCAACTCGGCGGCCGAGCGCAGCTCGTCGTCGCGTGCGGCGTCGAAGTCGCCGGGCACCGGGTTCCCCAACCGCATCCGGCCCAACCGCGAGGTCGTCCAGGTCGCTGCCGGCGACCGGGTTTCGCATGATTCCTTCGGCCTCGGCACCGTCATCGAGGTCAAGGGCAGCGGTGACAAGACCGTCGCCGTCGTCGACTTCAAGTCGCTGGGCACCAAACGGCTGCTCATGCGCTATGCCCCGGTCGAGAAGCTCTGACGGATCCGAGCAGCCTCGGGCGCGGTGGACACGACGCAGGCCCAGCACCGTACGGTGCTGGGCCTGCGTGTCAGTCTGGGCCTGAATCAGCCCGTGATCTGCGTGTCGGTTTACAGGGGCGTCACTCGTTGCCGAGCTTGCCGTCTGCGGCATCCCGGCCCTTGTTGATCTGGTCGTCGAACTTGCCGCCGGAGGCATCCGAGGCCTTCTGCGACGCCTGGTCGAGGCCCTTGTCGGCGGCCTGCTCGCCCTTGTCCGAGTTCACCGCGTCCTTCGCCTTATTGCCGAGGTCTCCGAGTCCCATATCAAACTCCTTCTCAACATCGCGTCCCGGTCAGGTGACCGGCTGTGCACTCCACCTTTGCAGGTCAGCGTCCGGCTGTAAAGGATCTCGCGCGAGTGGAAACGCTGTGTTCACGCCGTCTTCACCCAGCCGCCGGTGCCTGGCCGCGGCGGTGGGTCAGTGGCCGGGGACGACGAGGCTGAGTCCGGCGAGCGCACCGGCGAGGATGAGGATGGTGATGACGTCGGCCCGGCGCGGCCGGTTGACCCACATCTCCCCGAGTGGGCCGGGCAGCATCCGCAGGCCCGCCAGCAGGAACAGGCCGGCGGCCAAGGTCAATCCGCCCAGCCGGAAGCTCAGCAGCGCAGCGGCTGCTGACAGGACGATCCAGATGAGGCTGGCCAGCAGCACCCAGTCGCGGCGGGTGGGGTTGGAGTAGCGGCGCTTCCAGTAGATCCAGCGTTTGGAGAACCAGTTGCGTCCGCGCCCGCGCGGCAGGGGCTGGCGCTGATGGCGCGGGGACTGCTCGGCAGCCGTCGACCCCCGCGCCGGCGGGGGGGCGCGGCGGCGGCGGGGGGGGGGGGGGCGGGGGGGGCCCCTGCATGCCCTCGGGTTGTCCGAGGGCGCCTCCGGCAGTATGTCC
>NZ_JALXPM010000074.1:0-7813 GCF_025147615.1 Brevibacterium luteolum
AGCACGTGTGAGATGGGCGTATGCGCACCCCGGCCGCGGGCCCCCCCCCCCCCCCCCCCCGATGCTGGTGGCCGCAGCCGATCAGCGGTTCAGCTGACCGGTCTCACCTTCTGCTCAGAGCTGTGAGCGGCGGCGCACGGCGTAGACCGAGGCTACACCTGCACCGATGAGTGCCAGTGCGACACCGAGGGCGGTGGCGAGTTCGGCACCGGTGCGCGGCAGCCGGCCCTTGTCGTCCTTGCCCTTGCCGTCCTTGTCCTTGCCGTTGTCGTCCTTGTCCTTGCCGTCATCGGACGGGTCGTCGGAGGGCTCATCACTCGGATCGTCAGACGGGTCATCGCTGGGGTCGTCAGACGGGTCATCGGACGGGTCATCCGAGGGGTCCTCTTCGGGCACCGTGACAGCTGCCTCGACCTCATGGATGAGCGGCATCGGGTTGTCATCCCAGAACGCGTGCTTCGGATCAGCTGTCAGGCTCACGGTGAACGGGTACTCACCGGGCTTGGTGCCCTCCGGTGCCGTGATGGTGAAGGGGTACTCCGAGTCCCCGGCGGGAATCTCGTCGATCCGTGCACCGGCTGCCTGCTGTGCGCCTTCCTCCGCACCCGCAGCGCCCTCGGCGGCGTGCTCACCGTAGTCGACGGTGAAGCCCTCAGGCAGGTCCTTGACCTCGAAGACGACCGGACCGGTGACCTTCTCCTTGGCCTTGAGAGCGACCGCGAAGTTCGTCGGCTCGTCCTCGCTGCCGGTCAGCGTCGCGTCGACGGTGCCGTTGCTGATGACGTCGAGAGCGGCGTCAGCCTGGCGTTCCTTCTTGTCCGGGGAGACCGGGGAGTTCTCTTCGAAGTACTTCTGCCAGATCTCGAAGTCGGTCATGCCCGACTGCTCGAAGGTTCCGGTGGCGAACGAGGAGAAGTTGTCACCGCCGGCTGCCAGGAACGACAGCGTGGCGACCTTGTACTCCTTCTTCGGCTCGATGTCCTCACCGTTGACCTTGACGGACTTCACCCGGTCACCGGCCTCGGCAGTCGAGTCGTAGACGACGTCGAGCTCATCGGAGATGCCCAGGTGCAGGAACGGACGCGAGGCGTCCTCGGGCTGCCACTGCTCTTCGAACAGCTGGGTGACGGCCTCACCGGTCATTGTCACGACACCGTGGTCGTTGGCGAAGGGCAGCACGCCGTTGAGCTCGGCGACGGTGACTTCGCACTTCTCTTCGCTGTTGTAGATGTCATCGCACTTGAGGTCGGTGCGCAGACCACCCGGGTTCGTGATGCCGAAGTCGGCCTCTCCGAGCTGGGTGTAGGAGGCGCCCTCCTTGAGGGCGTCGGCGACGAGGTTGCCCAATGTCGACTCAGCGCCGCGGTCTTCCTTGCCGACCTTCTCTGCCCGCTTGATGTCCTCGGTGATCGAGCCGACGACCTGAGAGCCCTTCTCCTTGGCGACGTCCTCGGCATCGGCGATGATCTGCTTGACCTTCGTCACGCGCTCGGAGTCGTAGTCCTCGCCCTTGGTCGGCAGCACCTCATTGGTGTCGACCTTCCAGTTGCCGTCGGCATCGGCTTCGAGGACGAGCTTCGAGACGGCCTTGGCGTAGTGGTCGGCCTGCACGATCGGGCGGGTGCGCTCGGTGCCGGGGACCGGAGCTTCGAGCTCCATCTTCTTGTGCGAGTGGCCGAAGAACAGCGCGTCGACCGAGGCGTCGGCGTCGTCGACGAGCTTGGCGAACTCCTTGTTCGAGCCCTTCGCACCGTCGACGGAATCGGTGGCGTCGGGGCCGAGGTGGGCCTGGACGATCGTCAGGTCCGGCTTCTCGGCATCAGGCAGCGCTTCCAGGCGCGCGGCCTCGACGTTGACAGCCTCAGTCGCGTCGCCGAATTCGAGCCCGGAGATGCCGTCGGGTGAGACGAGGCTGGCGGTGTCCTGGGTGACGACGCCGATGACGGCGACCTTGACGCCGTCGACCTCGTACTGGTGGCTGGCCGGCAGGGCATCGAAGTGATCCTTCGTGCCCTCCTTGTACACATTCGCGCCGAGGGTCGGGAAATCGCTGCGCGGCACGATCCGGTTGCTCAGGTCATCGAGGCCGCGGTCGAATTCGTGGTTGCCGACAGCTGAAGCGTCGAGCTCGAGGGCGTTGAGGTAGTCGATCGTCGGGGCGTCCTCCTGGGCGGAGGAGGTGTAGATCGAGGCACCGATGTTGTCACCAGCCGACAGCAGCGTCGTCGCTGCCTCGCCGCCGTCGAAGGCGGCGCGCTCACGCTCGATGACCGAGGCGGTGCCGACACCGTCGGCGTCGAGGCGGCCGTGGAAATCGGTGATCCCCAGGATCTGGATCTTCTTGCCCTCGTCGACGGCAGCCATGGCCGGGAGTGCGCCGAGCGGCACAACCAGTCCGGCGGCGGCTGTGGCGCCGATGAGCAGGCGGGGCAGGGATGAAGCCATTTTCGTCCTTCGTCAGGTACCTGAATCGTCTCCGCGCCGGGCCCGCTCAGGGCCGGAGGCGCACCGTCCCAGCCTGCCGTCTGCCGATTGCCTCACGGCGAACTGAAGCTGAACGTGCTGTGAAAACGCTCAGGTTCTTCACATGGTCCAGGAATCACTCTCTCATAGACCGGGGCCGGCCGGAACCCCCTGCACGCAGATGCACCTGCTGATGAGCCAGCGGTGCTCAGCTGGCGGCCGACTCGGCATCCCGCCGGGCGCGGGTGCGCTCGGCACGCGCGTGCCACTCCCGAGGCGGTGGATACTCGACGTGCTCCATCACCAGGCCGTGGGCAGGGGTGACGAACATCGGGCCGAGGTCGGTGCTTCCCTCCTCGGCGCGGGCGATGAGCTCGGCTGGCCGGGTGACGGGCCAAGCCCCGGTGCCGACCTTCATGAGCCCGCCGACGAGCGCGCGGACCATGTGGTGGCAGAAGGCGTCAGCGCGCAGGTCGATGACGATGATGTCCTCGTCATCGCGGGTGACGGTGCAGTCGAGCAGGGTGCGGATCGTCGTCGATTCCGGGCGCGGTTTGCAGAAGGGCAGGAAGTCGTGCAGGCCGAGGATCTCCTGGGCCGCGGTGTGCATCGCCGCAGCGTCGAGGCGCTCCTTCGACACGGTGGTGTGCCCGGCGGCCAGCGGGTCGAGGAAGGAGTGCGGGTCGGCGATCCGGTAGGTGTAACGGCGCGAAACCGCAGCGAAGCGGGCATCGAAGGCGGCATCGACCTCGGAGGCGGCGTGGATGACGATGTCGTCAGCGCCCAGGTGGCGCAGCGCCCCGCGCAGCCGGGCGGCCAGCGCATCTCCGGCGGTGCGGGCGGAGCGGCCGATGAGCCGGGCCGCGATGGCATCGGTGATGTCGAGGTGGACGACCTGCCGGCGGGCATGCACCCCGGCATCGGTGCGCCCGGCGACGACGGTGCGCACCGGGGTGCCGCAGATCGTCTCCAGTCCCGCCTCGATGAGGCCCTGCACGGTGCGGGCCTCGGGCTGGCGGGCCCAGCCGTGGAAGTCGGTGCCCCGGTAGCCGAGGTCGAGGCGGACCCGCCTGCGCGACCCCTCCGTCTGACTCACAGGCCCTCGCTCAGCCGGCCGGGCCGGTAGTCGAGATCGCTGCTGGGCACGATGTCCTGGGAGTCGGTGTCGAGGTCGAGGTCGAGCTCGGAGTACGGCACCGGGGTGAACTCCGGGAAACGGCGGGGCATGAGCACCGGCAGCATGCCGCGCCGGCGACTGCGGTAGCGGACGACGTTGGCGTTGTAGTAGCGGGAGCCAGCGGCGATGCGCGATTCGACAACACACATCTGAATAAACAGCGCACGGGCGACATACTCGGCATCCGAGGCCGACTCCCCTGGCGCGACCTGCTGCTCGCCGAGGCGCTGGTGCAGCTGTGCAAGAGCCACGGTGAGCTGCTCTTCAGCTGCGCCCACCGCCTCGGGCCCGGTCGACTGGCGGGCGGCGGCGAAGGCACCGGCGACCGCATCGACGCGCGAGCGCAGCTGCGGGTTCTCCTCGACGAGTGTTGCGCATGATTCGAGGAAGGAGGGGATGAGGGAGCGGCGCTCGTGGATGTCAGCACTCAGCTGCCGGTGGCCTTCAGTGCACAGATCGCGGGCGAGGCTGAGCTGATTGAACCTGATGACGAGGATGACGATGGCGACGAAGAGGAGCAGGCAGACCAGTCCGGCCAGCCACCACAGCAGCGTCGGCATCGTGTTCCTTTCCTCAGACCTCGAGAAGCGCCGGCGCACCGCATCCGCCCAGCCTGGTGCATCGCCAGCCGGCAGGTTCGGCGCCGCCAACAGTTTACCGTGTGTTCGCCTGGACCTCCGGGCTTCGCCCGGAGTTGTCCGACACGTCACATCACGGCCGAACGAGCGTCACGCACACCCGGTGCACTGGAATCATGCGTGTCGCTATTCTGGCCGAATCATTCCTCCCGCACATGAACGGGGTGACGCATTCGCTGCTGCGGGTGCTCGATCACCTCGCCGACCGCGGCGACGACGTCCTCGTCATCGCCCCCGGCACCAAACGCGACAAGCCCCACGAGGTGGCTGGTGCGCCGATCGTGCGCGTGCCCTCCTTCGCACTGCCGAAGTACCGGCGCGTGCGCGTGGCCCCCGGCGGTGTCGCCCGGATCCGCCGGCTGCTCGCTGAGTTCGAACCCGATGTCGTGCACCTGGCCTCCCCCTTCGTGCTCGGCTGGCGCGGCGTGCTGGCCTGTCAGGACCTCGGTCTGCCGTCGGTGGCCGTCTACCAGACCGAGGTGCCGGCCTACGCCGCCCGCTACGGGATGCACGGGTTGGAGCAGATGCTGTGGCATCACGTGCGCAACATCCACCAGCACGCCTCCCTGACCCTCGTGCCCTCCAGCTACGCTGCCGGCCAGCTGACCTCTCATGGGGTCGGCACGGTGCGCACCTGGGCGCGCGGTGTCGATGCCAGTCGCTTCGACCCGACCCGCCGCAGCGAATCCTGGCGGCAGACGATCGCCCCGAACGGTGAGAAGATCATCGGCTTCGTCGGTCGCCTCGCAGTCGAAAAACAGGTTGAGGACCTCGCCGTGCTCGCCGGCGATCCTTCGCTCAAGCTCGTCATCGTCGGCGAGGGCCCGCAGAAGAAGCGCCTCCAGCAGGTGCTGCCGAATGCTCACTTCACCGGGTTCCTCGGCGGTGACGCGCTCGCCCAGGCGGTCGCGAGCTTCGACGTCATGGTCGCCCCCGGTGAGCTGGAGACCTTCTGCCAGACGATCCAGGAGGCGATGGCCTCAGCCGTGCCGGTCGTCGCACCGGCGCGCGGCGGCCCCCTCGACCTCGTCGACTCCTCGCGCACCGGCTGGCTGTATGAGCCCGGCGACCTGCGAGCGCTGCGTGGTCACGTCCGCGACCTCGCCGGCGATGACGCCAAGCGCTGCGCCTTCGGCCAGACCGCCCGCGCCACCGTCCTCGGCCGGTCCTGGAAGTCGGTGTGCTCCCAGCTCATCGGCCACTACGCTGCCGCCATCGAGAATCCCGCCCCGCAGGTCATCGGCCGCTCCGGGGTGGGTGCGCCCCGCTGGGCGCAGGATCGCGTCGGCTGAGTCCCACCGTCGCCGAGGCGGTGGTTCAGTCCCCGAGGCCGCGGGCGTCGAGTGCCCGGCCGGTGTCCTGGGCGAACTTCACCGCACCGAGCACCACGGGCACTGAGCGTGCCTGGATGTTGCGCTCCAGCCCGCGAGCCCGCGCGGCATCCGCTGACTGCCCGACGAGCTGGGCCATGAACGGGATCGAGCGCACCGTCAGTGCGGCGGTCAGCGCGACTCGCTCGGCGTCGATGCCGAGGAATCGCAGCGGGCGGACGAGCACTGCGAAGGCCTCGAGCAGTTGGCCGATCGAGGAGGTGAGCATGAGCAGGCCGGCGGCCTGGACGCAGACGATGAGCTTCGACACCATCGCCAGCGCTTGAGCGGCATCGCTGACGATGAGGTGGAAGGCGATGATGAGGGCGACGAAGATCCAGATCGCCCGCAGCGGGGAGAGCACCTGGCCCAGCCGCAGCCGCGAGGTCAGCCCGCAGGCGACGAGCACTGCGAAGACGCATGCGTCGAAGATCGGGTTGCGCAGGGCGAGCACGACGATGCTGATCGCTGCGACTGCCCCGAGTTTGAGCAGCACCGGGGTGCGGTGCAGCCAGCCGCCGGTGGGCACATAGGTGCCGAAGAACCGCGACTGTCGTCTCATGCCTGCTCCTCGCCCGAGGCGGTGGTCCCGTCTGTGGGGCGGCGGGCTGCCGAGACGGTGGCGGTGATGAGCTGCCGGTAGGCGGCCACGGCCTCGGCTGGGGTGGTGTCGGCGACGATCCGGCCATCGTGGAGGACCAGGGTGCGTTCGGCATCGCAGGCGAGGTCGAGGTCGTGGGTGGAGACGATGAGCTGGATGCCGCGGCGGGCGGCGAGATCGTCGAGGGTGGCGCGCAGCAGCTCCCGGTTGGCCAGATCGAGCAGCGTCGTCGGCTCATCGAGCACCAGCACCGTCGGGGAGACCGCGAGCACGCTGGCCAGGGCGACGAGCTGTCGCTGGCCGGAGGACAGTTCGTAGATGGAGCGTTCGGCCAGGTCCCCGACCCCGAACTCGGCGAGGACTTCGAGAGCTGCCTGCCGGCGGGCGGTCGTGTCGCGCAGGCGGCGTTTGAGGGAGAGTTCGACGTCTTCGACCGGGGTCGGCATGACGAGCTGGGCGGCCGGATCGGAGAAGACGAATCCGACCTGCCGGCGGACTGCCGCCCCGTCGTCGACGGTGTCGAGGTCGCCGAGGCGTACGCGTCCGCGGGTGGGTGCTGTGAGCCCGTTGATGAGCTGGAGGAATGTCGACTTGCCCGATCCGTTGGCGCCGATGACGCTGATGCGCTGTTCGCGCAGCGTCAGGGTGAGGTCGGTGAGCAGGGTGCGGGTGCGCAGTCGGCTGCTGGCAGGATCCATGTCCTCGACGGTGACGGCGACATCGTCGAACACGACGCCGGCCCGGGCCCTGTCCTGGGGCCCGGGTGCCGGGGTGTGTCCGTCGGTCATCTGGTCAGCGCCTCACGAGGATGGCGGGAAAGGCGCGGTGGATGAGCAGGGCGAGTGAGGCGGCGACGATGTTCTTGACGACATCTCCGGGCCAGTACGGCAGGTCGGCGACGAACGCCGCCGAGAGCGGGATGCCGGCGTTGATCGAGATGCCGAGGATGCCCAGCGGGTGGGTGGTGAGGAAGCTGGCGATCAGCCCGCCGATGAACAGGGTGGCCCACAGTCTGCCGCCGGTCATCCGCTTGACCGCCCAGCCGGCGAGGCCACCGGCGAGCAGCGCGAAGAGCGGGAAGGCGATGAGGTAGCCGGCGGTCGGCCCGGCGAGCACGCCGAGGCCGCCGGAGAAGCCGGCGAAGATCGGCAGTCCGATGAGCCCGAGCACCAGGTAGAGCAGGGTGGCGAGGAAGCCGCGCAGCGGGCCGAGTGTCAGCCCGGTCAGGCCGATGACGAGGGTCTGCAGGGTGATCGGCACGCCGACGTTGCCGACCGGGATCGGCGGGGTCATCGCGAAGGCGGCGATGAGTGCGGCGAACACTGCGATGAGTGCGATGTCGGTCGACGTGAAGCGGCGCGCCGGCCGGCGGGTGCCGGATGCCTCGGCGGCACCGGAAGCGGCAGGAGAGGTCATGGAGACTCCAGTCTGTTCTCAGTCAGGATGCAAACCAGAACACCATAGCTGAACACCGTTCAGTTCTGTGCGGCGGGCACAGCCGAACGAGCCCTGCGCTGGCGCTCGCGCACACCAGCCGGCTGCTGGAGCCCACCGGCCCCCGCCG
>NZ_JALXPM010000075.1:0-7315 GCF_025147615.1 Brevibacterium luteolum
CGGTTCGGACGCCCTCGTTGGCGTTGGCAGCGCATCATGAGATCCCCGCAGCGCACACGGTTCACGCGCCCGGCGATGGACTGGGGGCTCTACGCACTGTTCCTGCTCGCCTGGTCCTGCGTCATCTACTGGCAGCTGCTCACCGACCTCAGCGGGTCAGTCTTCGCGCACAACGACGACCCCTCGCTGTTCATCTGGTGGTTCGCCCATGCCGCCGATGTCGTCGCGAGCTGGTTCGGGCAGGGGTCAGGGGAGACGAACCTGCTGTTCACGCAGCTGATGAACTACCCCACTGGCGTCAACGGCGCGTGGAACACCTCAGTCATCGGCATCGCCGTGCCGATGGTGCCGATCACGTGGCTGTTCGGCCCGGTCGTTGCCTACAACATCGCCATCATGCTCGCCGCACCTGCCTCGGCGCTGGCGGCTACTCTGCTCATCCGCCAGTTCACCACCCGCGGTCCTGCGTTCCTCGGCGGTTTCTCCTACGGCTTCTCCACCTACGTCGTGGCCCAATCCGCCGGCCACCTCAACCTCGCCGTCGCGCTCACCCCACCGCTGGTGGCCTACGGCCTCATCCGGCTGGCCCGCTGCCACAGCCTGCGCCGGGCCTTTGTCATCGGCCTTTGCCTCGGGGTTCTGCTCGGCTGGCAGCTCTACGTCAGCTCCGAACTGGCCGCTGGCCTCTCGATCGCCGGCATCGTCTTCAGCCTCATCGCCGCCGTCGTACTCGCCCGGCGCTCCGACGCCGCGCAGCGGCGCGCTGGCCTCACACGCCTCCTCACCGGCGGTGCGGCCGCTGCAGCGACAGCACTGCTCATCGGACTGCCCCTCATCCTCACGATGCTCACTGCTCCGGGCGCCCCGCAGCAGACGATCCGCCCGCACGGCGTGTGGAACAACGACGTGCTCGACGTCGTCTTCCCCAGCCGGTTCACACTGCTCGGCGGGCCTGATGCCGACCCGCTGCCGCGCGTCCAGGCGATCGATCCGGCAGAAGTCGGAGCCTACCTCGGCTTCTTCTGGGTGGTCTTCGCCATCCTGACGACTGTGCTGCTCTGGAGGCACCGGCGTCTCGGCCCGCTCGTGCAGATCACCGCGCTCACCGGGTTCGTCATGTGGATGCTCTCCCTCGGCTCGCCGTGGTTCTTCGCCGGTCGCGAGATCCTGGCTGTCGGTCCTTATCGGCTCATCGAAGTGCTGCCGGTGCTCGGCAATGTGCTGCCGATGCGCCTGGCCGTCTATCCGACCCTGGCGGCCGCGGTGCTGCTTGCTGTCGGGGTGCACGAGGCGCAGCGCACGCGCGGCCGGCAGAGCCGGCTGCTGGCCCTGACCCAGGTGACAGCGGCGGTCATCGTCATCGCCATCAGCACCGGTCCGGTGTCGGCGCGCCAGGTGCCCATCCCGGAGTTCTACGACTCCGGATATGCCGAGCATCTGCCGGCTGGCAGCGTGGTCAAGACGATGCCGCGCCCCATCGCGCTGGCCGCGCCCGATGCCGACGTGGCTCTGGTGTGGCAGGCCGTGACCGGCATGCACTACCGCGAGACCGGCGGCTATTTCATCGGCTCGACCGACACCAGCCCGATCGTCTTCGGCGCCCAGCGTGACACGCTCGACGAACGGCTGCGGGCGCCGATCCCCAGCGCTCCCGAAGAACGGGCCCGGGCTGCCTCGGAAACGGTGGCGGCGCTGCGCGCCCAGGGCATCGACTTCGTCGTCATCGGCCAGGACGTCGCCTACCTGCCGTTTCCCGCCGACCAGATCGCGGCCTTCGTCGCTGAAGGCGCCGGCAGCCCGGTGCAGAACCTCGACGGCGTGTTCCTCATCGATCTGCGCAGCGGCTGACCTCGGACAGCCCCACCTGACAGCCCGGTCGCGGTACAGACGGTACAGGAGGCGCAGGCGGTGCAGAGTAGAGTGGAGTGCATGCTGAGAATCGGACTGACAGGCGGCATCGGCGCCGGCAAGTCGACCATCGCCGAGGAGTTCCGCGAGCGGGGAATCCCGGTCATCGACGCTGACGAGATCGCCCGCGAGATCGTTGAGCCCGGTGAACCGGCCCTGGCATCACTCGTGTCGGAGTTCGGCGAGCAGATCCTCCATCCCGATGGCACGCTCAATCGCGGCGGTTTGGCCGTCGTCGCCTTCTCCGACCCGCAGTCGACGGCCAGACTCAATGCGATCATGCACCCGGCGATCGCCGAACGCACCCGCGCACACTACGACCGGCACGCTGATGCTTCCATCGTCGTCCACGACGTGCCGCTGCTCGTCGAGAACAGCATGACCCGGCTGTACCACCTCGCAGTGCTCGTCGACACTCCCGCTGACGTCCGGCTCACACGGCTGGTCGACTCCCGTGGGATGGACCCAGCCGATGCGCAGAAGCGGATCAGCGCGCAGGCCAGCGATGCCGAGCGTCTCGCCGCCTGCGATGTCGTCATCGACAACTCCGGCACACCGGAAGCGGCACGGGCTGCGTTCACCACAATGTTCGAGAAGCGGATCCAGCCCTTTGCCGACAATCTGGCCGCCGGCCGGACAGCTGAGCGCTCCGGCGTCGAGCTGGTCCCGGCAGGGAAGCGGCATGGGCAGACGGCGCGGCGGCTGAGCAGCCGCATCTCGCACGCGCTGACCGAGGCGGGCCTGTCTGATGCTGAGGTCGAGCACATCGGCTCGACGAGCGTGCCGGGTCTGCTGGCCAAGGACATCATCGACCTGCAGGTTCTCACGACCACCGAGGCAGAGTGGGATGCTGCAGCTGAGGCATTGACGGCAGCCGGGTACCCGCAGCACTACGTCGACGCTTTCGACGATTGGGACGACGCCGGCCACGTCGCGAAGCGCTTCCATCGCAACGCCGATCCCGGCCAGCCGGTCAACGTGCACGTGCGCACCCGCGGCAGCCTGTCAGCACGGTTCGCTGCGCACTTCGCCGAACGGCTGCGCACCGATGCCGCCGTGCGCGCTGACTATGAGGGCACCAAGAAGCGGCTGGCCGAACAGCACATCGATGACCGTTCGACCAGCCGCTATGCCGAGGCGAAGGAACCGTTCTTCACGCCGCTGCGTGATGAGTTCCGCCGCTCAGAATCGAGCTGAACGGGCTCAGCCGAGTGAGGCGTCGAGGTGGATGTCGACGCCCTTGAGCGCCTTCGACACCGGGCAGTCCTTCTTCGCCTTCTGTGCGATGCGCTCGAAATCCGAGTGCGACAGGCCGGGGATCCGGCCGACGACCACGAGGTGGATGTCGGTGATGCCCTTCTCAGGGGAGAAGGTGACATCGGCGCCGGTGTTGAGCTCCTCGGGCGGCGTGCCGTTGTCCGTCAGCGCATTGGCCAGTGCCATGGAGAAGCAGGCCGAGTGGGCGGCGCCGATGAGCTCTTCAGGATTGGTCACGCCGTTGGTGTGCTGTTCTGCGCGGGATGCCCAGCGCATGTCCAGAGTGGCAGCCTGGGAGGAGTCGAGGCTGACGGTGCCGGTGCCGCCGGCGAGGTCTCCGCGCCAGGTGGTGTGTGCTTTCGAAACGATCTCGGCCATGGAAAGGTCCTTTCAGTTCGCGCTGATCCGTCGCAACTGCCAGCGGTGCTGATCCACCGGTGCCGGGGCTCATCTGCGCTGACGTGTTCCAGCCTACAGTCTGTTGGCCGCGTCAGTGCCCCGGCGTACAGTGGTTGCATGGCATCGAGTGAGGTCCTCAACCCGGCAGACACCACACCCCAGGAGGCTCCGCAGCGGCCCGTGCCCAAGATCGGACACCGGCCCGAGGTGGTCCGTTCCGTGGCACCGTTCGAGGTCGTGAGCGAATACTCGCCCTCGGGTGACCAGCCGACGGCGATCCGGGAGATCTCCGAGCGCCTCGCTGACGGCGAACGCGATGTCGTCCTGCTCGGCGCCACCGGCACCGGCAAGTCGGCGACGACCGCCTGGCTCATCGAGAAGGTGCAGCGGCCCACCCTCGTGATGGCGCCGAACAAGACGCTGGCCGCTCAGCTGGCCAACGAGTTCCGCCAGCTGCTGCCGCACAACGCAGTCGAGTACTTCGTCTCCTACTACGACTACTACCAGCCCGAAGCCTACGTCCCGCAGACGGACACCTTCATCGAGAAGGACTCCTCGATCAACGATGAGGTCGAACGGCTGCGGCACTCGGCGACGAACGCGCTGCTGACCCGCCGCGACGTCGTCGTGGTCTCCACGGTGTCCTGCATTTACGGCCTCGGCACGCCCGAGGAGTACGTCGAGGGCATGGTGTCGGTCGCCGTCGGCGAGGAATACGACCGCGATGCGCTGCTCAAGCGGTTCGTCGAGATGCAGTACACCCGCAACGACCTCGCCTTCACCCGCGGCACCTTCCGGGTGCGCGGGGACACCGTGGAGATCATCCCGCAGTACGAAGAGCTCGCCCTGCGCATCGAGTTCTTCGGCGATGAGATCGAGTCTCTGTACACCCTGCACCCGCTCACCGGTGAGATCGTGCGCGAAGAGGAAGTCCTCCACATCTTCCCCGCCAGCCACTACGTCGCCGGTGAGGACCGGATGGGCCGCGCGATCGCCGACATCGAAGAGGAGCTGGCGAACCGGCTGCAGGAGCTGGAGAGCCAGAACAAGCTGCTCGAAGCCCAGCGGCTGAAGATGCGCACCACCTACGACCTCGAGATGATGCAGTCGATGGGCTTCACCTCCGGCATCGAGAACTACTCCCGGCATATCGATGGGCGCGCGCCGGGTTCGGCGCCGAACTGCCTGCTTGACTACTTCCCCGAGGACTACCTCCTCGTCATCGACGAAAGCCATGTCACCGTCCCGCAGATCGGCGGCATGTACGAAGGCGATATGTCGCGCAAGCGCACCCTTGTTGAGCACGGCTTCCGGCTGCCGAGCGCCTTGGACAACCGGCCGCTGAAGTTCGATGAGTTCCTCGACCGGATCGGCCAGACCGTCTACCTCTCGGCAACCCCTGGGCCCTTCGAGCTGGAGCGCGCCGACGGGGTTGTCGAGCAGATCATCCGCCCGACCGGACTCGTCGACCCGAAGGTCGAGGTCAAGCCGACGAAGGGCCAGATCGACGACCTGCTCGGTGAGATCCGCGACCGCGTCGACCGCAACGAGCGCACTCTCGTGACTACGCTGACGAAGAAGATGGCCGAGGACCTCACCGACTATCTGCTCGAGCACGAGGTGCGCGTGCAGTACCTGCACTCCGATGTCGACACGCTGCGCCGGGTCGAGCTGCTGAGCGAGCTGCGCAGCGGTGAGTTCGATGTGCTTGTCGGCATCAACCTGCTGCGCGAGGGACTCGACCTCCCTGAGGTGTCGCTGGTGGCGATCCTCGATGCCGACAAGGAGGGCTTCCTGCGCTCGGGGACCTCCCTCATCCAGACGATCGGCCGTGCCGCCCGAAACGTCAACGGCGAGGTGCACATGTACGCCGACACCATCACTCCGTCGATGCGGTACGCGATCGACGAGACGAACCGGCGCCGCGACATCCAGATCGCCTACAACGAAGAGCACGGCATCGACCCGACTCCGCTGGTCAAGAAGATCGCCGACATCACCGAGCGGCTGCAGCGCGAGGACGAGGACACCCGTGAGCTGCTCACGCAGTTCGACTACGGCAAGGGCCGGCGCGGTTACAACGCCACCCTGACCGATGAGCAGCGCGCGGGCGCCGTCAGCAGCGGTGACGGCGCAGCCGGCGGTGGCAGCCTGCGCCCGCCGGCAGCCGATCTCACTGAGCTCATCGCCACCATGACCGAGCAGATGCACACCGCAGCAGCCGAGCTGCAGTTCGAGCTCGCGGCCCGTCTGCGTGACGAACTCGGCGACCTTAAACAGGAGCTGCGCACGATGCAGAAGGAAGGTCACGCGTAAAGGGATGTACACTTGAGTGCTTGGAAGGGGAGTATCCCAGTCATCTCGTGTTCGTCATCACGTTCGCCCATGCGATCCGGGCACGAGAGCAGGTACACGCACGCAGCCTGCGGGAGAGACTTTCGACACTCTGAAGAAAGGCTGCTATGAACTCTGCGTTGCCCTTGTGGTTCGAGATCACGTCACTGTCAGTGCTCTGCCTCATCCTGCTGGTGGATCTCCTCCTCGTCGTCAAACGCCCCCACGTGCCCTCCATGAAGGAGGCCAGCCTGTGGGTCGGCTTCTACGTCACCCTGGCGCTCATCTTCGCCGGCTTCATGTTCCTCATGGGCGACGCCGAACACGGCGCCCAGTTCCTCGCCGGCTGGCTCACCGAGTACAGCCTCAGCATCGACAACCTGTTCGTCTTCGTCATCATCATGACCCGCTTCAAGGTCCCGGCGAAGTACCAGCAGGAAGTCCTGATGGTCGGCATCATCCTGGCGCTCATCTTCCGCGGTGCCTTCATCCTGGCCGGCGCGATCATCATCGAGATGTTCATCGGCGTGTTCTTCATCTTCGGCGCGTTCCTCCTGTGGACCGCATGGAACCAGGCCTTCGGCGGCGACGACGAGGACAACGAGGACAACAAGTTCATCAAGATGCTGCGCAAGCGCATCAACATCACCGATGACTACAACGGAAACAAGCTCACCACGCGCATCGATGGGAAGAAGTTCTACACCCCGATGTTGCTCGTGTTCCTCGCCATCGGCACCACTGACGTGATGTTCGCCCTCGATTCGATCCCGGCGATCTTCGGCATCACCCGCAGCCCCTTTATCGTCTTCACCGCGAACCTGTTTGCGCTCATGGGTCTGCGCCAGCTGTACTTCCTGCTCGGCGGCCTGATGGACCGGCTCATCTACCTCAAGTACGGCATCGCCGCGATCCTCGCGTTCATCGGCGTCAAGCTCATCATGCATGCCGCCCACGAGACGTTCCTGCCGATGGTCCCGGACGTCAACACCTGGGTGTCGCTCGGCGTCATCTGCGCGGCGATGCTGACGGCGACCATCGCCTCGCTCATCCACATGCGCCGCTACCCGTCGCGCATCCCGCTCGGCCCGGTCGAGCACACCGTGCGCCACAAGGACGGCAGCATCGAGCATGTCGACGCCGCTCGGGTCTACGAGGAGGTCCGCTCTGTCCGCGAGGACAACGGAACATCCGGCGAATCCGTGCTGTCCGACGCGGTCTCAGCCGACCCGACGATGCCGCACACCCCAGCCACTGCGGAGGCGGGCATCGGGGAGAGCCTCACCGGCAACGGCGAACCGATCTCGCTCTCACCGGCAGCCGACGATGACCAGACCGCCGCCTCGGACGGATCCCATGCGGCCGGCAGCGAGCCGACGGGCGACGACACCCGCACGCAGCGGTGACACCGTCCTGA
>NZ_JALXPM010000076.1:0-6847 GCF_025147615.1 Brevibacterium luteolum
CCTCCCACGCGGCCTCAACATCACTGCCAGGCGGCAGCCGCCCGTCGAGTTCGAGGATCGTGAGCCCGTGGGCGGCCGCCCACAGTGCCTGCGCAATCACCGGATCACCGATGACGGCGAAGAACGGCTGACCCGACCACTCCTCCAAACCTTCGGGCAGCGCACCCCGGTCGAGCGGCCCGGTCGTCGCCAGCCGGTAGAGCTCCGGCGACTCAGCAGCGGTGGCGCGGTAGGCCCGCAGCAGCGCGGGGACCGAGGCTTCGGTCTCGATCGCATGCCAGCATGCCTGCCCCATCTGGGCGAAGGCATCGATGAGCAGCTGGGTGCGCACCGCATCCTTGCTCGGCAAATGCTTGTACAGTGACGGCGCCCGGATCCCGAGCTCGGCTGCCAGCGTGCGCATGCTCAGCGCATCCCAGCCTTCGGCCTCAACGCGGCGGCGTGCAACGGCGAGGATCTCGGCTTGGCGCCGGCTGCGCGCCGGAAGTTCGATCGGCATCTCAGTCATGGGCACCAGTCTGCCGCAGGTCGACAGCCCGCTGCCCGATGGCCGCGTTGACCTCGGCGAAGTCGGCTTCGAGGTCAGCACGCATCGATGCCATGAACGGTGCGACCACACCAGTGAACGTCTCCTGCTGCGTCAGCCGGGTGCCGCCGCCAGGCAGCGCTTCGAGCCGGAACGAGTGCTCAGCATCGACCAGCCCCGGCACCCACATCCGCCCGGCCCAGGTGAGCTCGCGGCCGGGTTCGGCAGTCAGGACCGTAGGCGTGAAGGTCATCGTGCCTTCGCCGAAGACGACGACGTTGCGCAGCTTCTCTCCAGCGGCGACGGTGCCGGAGCTTTCGATGATCGAGGGATTCCATTCGCGGTAGCGCTCAGTGTCGGCCAGCACTGCCCACAGCTCATTGGGTGAGGCGTCGAGTTCGGTGACGGCGACGACCATGACCGGGTTGAGGCGGCTGTAGGCGAAGAGGCCGGCGGCCAGGATGACGGGGATGGACAGGCAGACGGCGATGGTGCGGGCGACGGTCATGATGAGGACTCCGATCAGTGAGGTGAACCGCCAGCCAGCAGCGGCTAACAGTGTTAGCCTAGCGGTTGGCGGAACCCTGGGCAATGCTATGTCGTTTTGAGTCCGGTCGCCCTGCAAACCCGTCAGCAACCGAGCCGTGCCTCAGCTGCTGCGGGCGTAAAGGCCGATCATCTCCCATTGGCGGGTGTAGCGGTTGAAAGCGCGGATCGCGCCCTCGGTGTCGTCGGTGTCGAGGCAGTCGATCCAGTCGGTGACGTGCGCAGCGCCGGTGTCCGGCCACAGCACCTCGCTCATACCACCGAGGTCGAGTTCGAGCATCGCGTTCATATCGAAGTCATCGAGCCAGTCGCCGAATGCCTCAGTCGATTCGACAACGGTGCGCAGCCGGGACTTCGCGTCCATCACGTCATGAGCCCACTCGACGCGGGCGGCGGCGGTGACGATCGGGGTGCGGATGCGGATCCGGAAGCTGCCGTCGTCGGTGTCGGTGCTGATGACACGATCGTTGTCCGAGTCGATCGCCAGCCACCACACCGGTGAGACATCCCACGCCGAGGTGCGGGTGAACACGCGGGTGTCCGGGTCGTCCTGCATCCATTCGACCCGGTGGCTGGCCGCCCGGCGCCGGGCGGCCTTGGGCACGAACATGTCGAGCTCGGTGCGCGGATGGGCCTCCATGAGCGCATCGAGGGCATGCCAGGAGCGGATGTCGTCCTGGACGGGGCAGACGCGGTCGAAGCTGTCGCCGGTCTCCGCGCCGGTGAGGAACAGCGGGGTGCCGCGGTAGGAGTCGGCGACAGGGTCCGGGGGCAGGCTGATGAGCCGGTCGTCGGCGTCCTCGGCGACGAGTCGCTCGATGGTCTCCCGGTTCGCACTGACAGGGTAGTCGGCGAACTCCTCGTGCACGACCAACGGCTCGAACACCCGCAGGGAGATGACATAGCTGCGCTCGTAACCCATGTGCTCACTCTATCGTTCACACCCGGTTCGCCTCCGCCTCGGGCCCGGGCTCTTCTGGACTCATTCGCCTTTTGCTCGGGACTGTCTCATAATGGTGTCCAGTATTGCCACGCTCGCCTGAGGTGACATGACACCTCTGTGGCGGCGGGGTAGGATTCGAAGCACAGACAACCGGAGAATCCCGGGGCCGACAGCCAGCAGCCCTGGGTCTGACCAGGAGGGGGTCGACGCCTGTGGGTCGCGGCCGCGCAAAGGCGAAGCAGATCAAGGTTGCCCGTAAGCTGAAGTACTACAGCCCGGAGACGGACCTGAGTGCGCTCCAGCGAGAGCTCGGGGGTGCGTCGACGTCTGATGACTCCGATGACTACGCGGACTATGATGATCCGGATTACTCCGATTATGCCGATAAGTACGCTGACGATGAGGACAGCGACGACCGCTCCCACTGAGCGCTGATTGCGTCAGGGCCCTGCCGGAAGGCGGGGCCCTTCGCCGTTCCCGAGGCGGTTCTCGCCTGGCCGGCTCAGTCGAGCAGGATCGCCGCGCCCCCGTCGACACCTTTGGCACCCTGCACGTAGTACGGGTCGGAGGCATAGGTGCCGTCGTCATCGCTGACCTCGCCGAGCAGCCACGAGCCGGGCAGCGCGGCGAGCAGCGCCTCGGCAGCGGCCGGATCGACAGCCAGGACCATGCCGACGCCGAGGTTCCAGGTGCGTTCGCGGTCGGCCTGCGGAACCTGGCCGAGGTCTCCGAGGACGTCGAAGACGGCCGGGACCTCCCAGCTGGACCGGTGCATGCGCGCCAGCGTGCCGGGTGGGATGACGCGGGCGACGTTGGCGGACAGACCGCCCCCGGTGACGTGCGACATCGCGTGGACGGCGCCGGGCCGGGCGTCGAGGATCGCTGCGAGATCGCCGGAGTACACGCGGGTGGGCGTGAGGATCTCCTCGCCGAGGGTGCGGGAGAACTCGGGCACCTCGCGGTCGAGGGCCCAGCCGGTGTCGGCGATGATGCGGCGGACGAGCGAGTAGCCGTTGGAGTGCAGGCCGGAGGCGGGAAGCCCGATGAGCACATCACCGGTGTTGACGCGTTCGGGCCCGAGCAGGTCATCGGCTTCCACAGCCCCGGTGGTCGCTCCGGCGACATCGTATTCGTCGACGCCGAGCAGGCCGGGGTGCTCGGCGGTCTCGCCGCCGACGAGTGCGACACCGGCAGACGCACAGGCTTCGGCGATGCCGCGGACGATGTCGGCGATGCGTTCGGGCACGACCTTGCCGCAGGCGATGTAGTCGGTCATGAACAGCGGGCGCGCGCCGCAGACGATGATGTCGTCGACGACCATGCCGACGAGGTCGTAGCCGATGGTGTCGTGGATGTCGAGGGCCTGGGCGATCGCGACCTTGGTGCCGACGCCATCGGTGGAGGTGGCGAGGTAGGGCCGACGGTAGTCCTTGAGCCAGGTAGCGTCGAACAAGCCGGCAAAGCCGCCGAATCCGCCAACGACCCGGTCGTTGTGGGTGGCGGCGACTGCGGACTTCATCAGCTCGACGGCCCGATCCCCGGCTTCGACGTCGACGCCGGCGGAGGCGTAGGTGGTGGCTTCGGGGCTCTGGTGGTCCTGAGTCATCAGCATCCTCTTTCAGCTGCCGCGATGTCGGGCACGGTGATGGGGTAGTTGCCGGAGAAGCAGGCGGTGCACAGTTCGGCTTCGCGCTGCTGGGTGGCGGTGATCATGCCGTCGAGTGAGATATAGCCCAGTGAGTCGGCACCGAGGGACTGGCAGATCTCCTCGGTGTTGAGGCCGTTGGCGATGAGCTCAGCGCGGGTGGCGAAGTCGATGCCGTAGAAGCACGGCCATTTGACCGGCGGGGAGGAGATCCGGATGTGGATCTCCTTCGCCCCTGCCTCGCGCAGCATCCGCACAAGGGCCCGCTGAGTGTTGCCGCGCACGATCGAGTCGTCGACGACGACGAGCCGGCGGCCGGCGATGTTCTCCTTGAGCGGGTTGAGCTTGAGTCTGATGCCGAGCTGGCGCAGCGTCTGGGAGGGCTGGATGAAGGTGCGGCCGACATAGGCGTTCTTCATCAGTCCCTGCCCGAAGGGGATGCCGGATTCCTCGGCGTAGCCGACGGCGGCTGGGGTGCCCGATTCGGGTGTGGCGATGACGAGGTCGGCGTCGACGGGGTATTCGCGGGCGAGCTGGCGGCCCATCTCGGTGCGGGCGGCGTGCACGGTCTTGCCGTGGAGCACGCTGTCGGGCCGGGCGAGGTAGACGTATTCGAAGACGCAGCGGGCCTGTTCGGGTTCGGCCCACCGATAGGAGCGCAGCCCGTCCTCGTCGATGGCGATGAGTTCGCCGGGTTCGATCTCGCGGACGAAAGAGGCGCCGACGATGTCGAGGGCTGCGGTCTCGCTGGCGACGACCCAGCCGCGCTCGAGGCGGCCGAGGGCCAGCGGGCGCACGCCGTGGCGGTCCCGGGCGGCATACAGGGTGTGCTCGTCCATGAAGACGAGGGAGAAGGCGCCGTCGAGTCTGGGCATGAGCTCCCGGGCGGCGGCAGTGAGGTTCTCAGCCGCCGACGAGGCGAGCAGTTCGGTGACGAGTGACGTGTCGTTCGAGGAGTCGCGCCCGGACCGGGTGCGGGCCGGTTTCTGGGTGGCGGCCTTGACCGTCTCGTCACGGGCGGCGGCCTTCTCATCGGCCATTTCCTGCAGGTCGGCGAAGTTCGTCAGGTTGCCGTTGTGAGCCAGTGCGACGGTGCCGAACGGGGTGGGCCCGAGAGTGGGCTGGGCGTTCTCCCAGGACGAGACCCCGGTGGTGGAGTAGCGGGTATGGCCGACGGCGATGTGGCCGGGCAGGGTGTCGAGGTCGCTTTCGTCGAAGACCTGGGAGACCAGTCCCATATCGCGGTAGATGAGGATCTGCTTGCCGTTGCTGGCGGCGATGCCGGCCGATTCCTGGCCGCGGTGTTGGAGGGCGTAGAGGCCGAAGTAGGTGAGCTTGGCGACCTCCTCGCCGGGGGCCCAGACGCCGAAGACACCGCATTCGTCCTGCGGGCCCTGGTCGGCGAGGTCGAAATCGTCGCTGGAGGCTGCGTTCACGCGTGTCACGCCGCTATTCTCTCACATCCGTCTCCCCCGCCCGGCCGGGTTCGGAGGGCTGTTCGGCAGCGGTCTCGACCTCGGGCGCCTCGACCTCGGCCGCCTCGGTGTCTGCTGCCTCGGGTGCGGGGTCATGTGCGGCGGGCACAGTGTAGGTGCGGGCACGGCGCAGGCTGATGCGGTCGAGAATGAGGGCGGCGACGGCGCCGAGGAAGCCGCCGATGGTGCCGACGAAGACCATGAGCATCCACGTCGCCGAGGCCTGGGTCACCTCGACCTCGACGCCGGCCATGTCGACGGGCAGAAAGGACAGGATACCGCCTGCGATCATGCCGAGGATGACGCCGAGGATGATGAACGCCGAGTACTTGGGGCTGCGGCGGACCGAGACGTCGATCGTGTCGTCGTTCATGGGCTCCCTTGGTTGCCGTGGTGGCAGGCGGCGGCCTGCTGGTGTGCGCCCAACAGTCTAGTTCACCGGCCCTGCATGCCGCGATTTCCGCTCACGCCAGAGCGATGAGCCCAACGCCGCTGATGACGATCGCAGCACCGGCCAGCCGTCTGCCGAGGTCGCGTTCGTCGAACAGCCACCAGGCCAGCAGCACGCCGATGATGATCGAGGTCTCCCGCAGCGGGGCGACCAGGGAGACTGGCGCCTGCTGCATGGCGATGAGCACGAGGATGTAGGCCAGCGGACTGAGCACGGCGACGACTGAGACGGCGCGCTTGTCGCTGACGGCCATCGCACGCAGCTCGGCCGGACGGCACATGGCCCGCGGTGCCATGACGACGGCGTTGACCGTGGTGCTGAGCGCGAAGTACAGCAGCGGCGGATACTCGGTCGTCGTCACGACGTGGTGATCCCACAGGGTGTACCCGGCGATGAGCGTGCCGGTCAGCCCGCCCCAGAACAGCCCGGCGACCAGCGGGCGGCCGCTCTCCCGTCTGTCCGTCACCCCGGCGGCGGGACGCCCGGGCACAGTGACGACGGCGATGCCGGTGACGATGAGGAGCCCGCCGAGGATTCCCGGCCAGCCGGGCCGCTCGCCGAGCATCGCGAGCGCGATGATCATCGTGAGTACCGGGCCGGTGCCGCGGGCGACGGGGTAGACGACGCCCAGGTCAGCCCGGTCTTAGCCGATCTGCAGGGTCACCGAGTAGGCGATGTGCAGCACACCGGAGACGACGGCGACGCCGAGCAGCGGCCAGCCGATGAGCCCCGGCTGCTGGGCGATGATCGCGATGCCGACAGGCAGCAGCAGGACGGCGGAGCTGATAGGCGAAGACGAACGTGTAGCCGTGTCCGCGCACGGTCTTGGCTGCGGCGTTCCAGAGAGCGTGGGCGAGGCTGGCGGTGAGCACCAGCCCGAGAGCAGCGAGGGTCAAATCTTCATGACGACGGTCTTCGTCTGCGTGTACTCATCGAAGGCCTCGATCGACTTCTCGCGGCCGTACCCGGACTTCTTGAAGCCGCCGAAGGGCAGTTCGACGCCGCCGCCGGCGCCGTAGGTGTTGACGAACACCTGGCCGGCTTCGATCTCTGCGGCCATCCGGTGGGCGCGTGAGAGGTTCTGTGTCCACACGGCGGAGACGAGGCCGTAGTCGGTGCCGTTGGCTTCGGCGATCGCCTGCTCGTCGGAGTCGAAGCTGCGGGAGACGACGACGGGCCCGAACACCTCCTCCTGCCAGATCTCGGAGTCGGCCTCGACATCGGCGACGATCGTCGGGGCGAAGAAGGCGCCCTCCGTGCC
>NZ_JALXPM010000077.1:0-6733 GCF_025147615.1 Brevibacterium luteolum
CCCCCCCCCCCCCCCCCCCCGGGGGGCGCCGCTTCTCGTCCCGATGTGTGACCCGAGTCTCATAGACCCACCCTTGGGGTTTAGGATAATGGTATGAAACTTCCGCACAGCGATATTGATCCCGGCGGTCTGCTGGAGTACTCCGTCGTCTTCACAGACCGCTCCCTCAACCACATGTCCGCCCGCTTCGTCTCCGTGATGGAGGAGACGCTGTCGATCCTGCGCAACACCTACAACGCCAAAACCGCGGTGCTCGTGCCCGGCGGCGGCTCCTACGGCATGGAATCGGTCGCCCGCCAGTTCGCCGGCGGCAAGCGCTGCCTCATCGTGCGCAACGGCCAGTTCTCCTACCGCTGGTCGCAGATCCTCGACGCCGGTCAGATCCCTGCCGAGCACGAGGTGCTCAAGGCCCGCCCGGCCGGCGGCGACGTGGACGCCGGGTTCGCGCCTGCTCCTATCGAGGAAGTCGTCGAGACGATCCGCCGGCAGCGCACCGAGCTCGTGTTCGCTCCGCACGTCGAGACCGCCTCGGGCGTGCTGCTGCCCGATGACTACATGCGCCGGATCGCAGACGCCGTGCACGAGGTGGGCGGCCTGTTCGTCCTCGACTGCGTCGCCTCCGGCCCGCTGTGGGTTGACATGGACGACATCGGTGTCGACATCCTCCTCTCGGCCCCGCAGAAGGGCTGGAGCGGCACGCCGTGCGCCGGCTACATCATGTTCGGTGAGCGCGCTCGCACGGCGATCGAGGACACCACCAGCTCGAGCTTCGCACTCGACCTGAAGAAGTGGATGACGATCTGCGAGGGCTACGCCGAAGGCAAGCACGGCTACCACGCCACGATGCCGACTGACTCGATCACCCACAACCTCACCCTCATGCAGGAGGCTGTCGAGTTCGGGCTGCCGCAGCTGCGTGAGCGCCAGATCGAGCTCGGCACCAAGGTGCGCGAGCTCCTCAGCTCACGCGGTTACTCCTCAGTTGCTGCAGAGGGCTGGCAGTCTCCGACGGTCGTCGTCGTGCAGGCCGAGCGACCCGCTGCCGAGGTGGTAGCCGCGTTTGCGCAGGCAGGCGTGCAGGTGGCCGGCGGAGTCCCGCTCATGGTCGACGAACCAGAGGACTTCCAAGCCTTCCGCATCGGCTTGTTCGGCCTCGACAAATGGGCTGACGTCGACGCAGCAGTAGCGCGACTGGAGGCCGCGCTCGACCAGATCGGCTGACGCGGCTCTCGTGGTTTCGACAGACAGCTGGGGTGTGCGCGACAGCGCGCGGTGACGGCGTCACCGCGCAGAGCGTCGCCATTACCTGCCGGTAAGCGGACTGGCGGCCTTGTTATGGTGTGAAGTGCCCGGCAGGCGCAGGGATCCCTGCGCCTGCGTTCCCACCACTGCAGAGACGAAGAGATGAGCGATTCGAAACAGCCGTCAGATCCGATAGAGCCTTCAGACTCGAACGCCCCACACGACGCCCGCCCCGGTGCCACTGCAGCAGCCACCGATGCTGCAGGGGCACCGGTTGACCGTGCACCGGCTGACGGTTCGCCGGGAGACCCGCCTCCACCGAACTGGCCGGTCTTCCTCATCTCCGGCATCAGCATCCTGGCGATCGCCCTGTGGGCGATCATCGCCCCGGAGAACGCCGACCTCGTGCTCAACACCGCCGTCGGCTGGATCTCAGCGAACTTCGGCTGGTACTACATCCTGACCGCCACACTCATCATCGTCTTCGTCATCATGATGGCCGCCGGCCGCACCGGCAAGATCCGTCTTGGCCCGCAGCACTCCCGACCGCAGTTCAGCCTGTTCACCTGGACGGCGATGCTGTTCGCTGCCGGCATCGGCATCGACCTGATGTTCTTCTCGGTCTCCGAACCGGCCTCCCAGTTCCTGTTCCCGCCAGAGGGCGCGGTCGACGACCCGCTCAACCCGGACACCGATCCGAACGGCCGGGCGCGCATGGCCGTCATCTGGACGCTGTTCCACTATGGCATCACCGGCTGGGCGATGTACGCCCTCATGGGCATGGCGTTCGCCTACTTCGCCTACCGCAAGAACATGCCGCTCTCAATCCGCTCGATCCTGTACTGGGCGATCGGCAAGCGCATCAACGGCTGGCTGGGCTCCACCATCGACGTCGCCGCAGTGCTCGGCACCGTCTTCGGCATCGCTACCTCACTGGGCATCGGCGTCGTGCAGCTCAATTACGGCCTGCACCTGATGTTCGGCGTCCCCGAGGGCGTCGGCGCCCAGATCGGCCTCATCGCCCTGGCCGTGCTCATGGCCACGATCTCGACCGTCACCGGTGTCGAGAAGGGCATCCGCCGTCTGTCTGAGCTCAACGTCATCCTCGCCATCGTGCTGCTGGCCCACATTCTCATCACCGGCAAGACCCGGTTCCTCTTCGACGCACTCGTGACCAACATCGGCGAGTACCTCTACGAGCTGCCGCGGATGACCCTCGACGTCTTCCCGTTCATCCAGCCCGATGACTGGATGGCCGGCTGGACGCTGTTCTTCTGGGCCTGGTGGGTGGCCTGGGCGCCGTTCGTCGGACTGTTCCTCGCCCGCATCTCCCGCGGCCGTACGATCCGCCAGTTCGTCATCGGGGTGCTCATCGTCCCCTTCACCTTCATCGCCATCTTCATCTCGATCTTCGGCAACTCCACGCTGCGTCTCGTGCTCGACGGCAACCTGGAATTCGCCGACGTCGCCGCCAACACCCCCGAGCGTGCCTTCTACTCGCTGCTGGAGATGTACCCCGGCGCCCCGGCCGTCATCGGCCTGGCCACCATCGTCGGACTGCTCTTCTACGTCACATCCGCAGACTCCGGCGCACTCGTGCTGGCGAACTTCACCTCCCACACCCATGACCCGAACACCGACGGCCGCAAGGGGCTGCGCGTGTTCTGGGCGATCGCCACCGGCGTGCTGACGCTCGGCATGCTCATCGTCGACGGCGTCACCACCCTGCAGGGAGCCACTCTCATCATCGGACTGCCGTTCTCGGTCGTGCTCTATCTCGTCATGCTGTCGCTGTACCGGGCGCTGCAGGTCGAGCTCGACGTCACCGACAGCCGGTTCAACAGCCTGCCCGGCCGCCTGTCCGGCCAGGCAGGACTGTCCTGGCAGCAGCGCCTGCGCCGCGCCACGAGCTTCCCCAGCCGCGGGGCCGCCTCCCGCTACTTCAAGTCCACTGTCATCCCGGCGCTGACCGAGGTGGCCGAGGAGCTGCGCGCCAACGGCTCAGACGCCCGCCTCGACACCTCGGAAGTGGTCTCCCACAAGCTGCCGCAGGCAGCGCTGACGATCGAGTTCGAGGACGCGGAGCCGTGTGTCTACCAGGTCTACCCGGTGGCCGCGCAGATGCCGTCGTTCGCCCTCAACACCGCCCGCGAAGGCAGTGACGCATACTACCGCCTCGAAGTCTTCAACACCGAGGGATCGCGTGGATACGATGTTTTCGGGTACACCAAGGAACAGCTCATCTCCGACGTCCTCAGCAGCTTCGAGGCACACCTGGAGTTCCTGCGGATCTCAGACGGCACCCCGCCGGACGTCGCCGCAGCATCGACCACCGCCCTCACCACAGATTGGGAAGAGGAAACCCCTGACAAGACACGGACTGAGTCCAGCGACCGCTGACCTCAGCGCTGTGCAGAAATGAGGAGTGCCATGCCGAAAACCCTGTACATCGACGGCGAATGGGTCTCCGCCTCCGCCGGAGGAACCCGCGAGATCCACTGCCCGGCCGACGGCGAGCTCGTGGCCGTGGTCGACGAAGCCACCCAGGACGACACCGTCAAGGCGATCGAAGCCGCCCGCCGCGCCTTCGACGCTCAGGTGTGGTCGAGCGTGCCGGCCGCCGAGCGCGGCGCGCTGCTGCTCAAGGTCGCCGACGCCATCCGGGAGCGCAAGGATGAGTTCGCCCGCGCCGAGTCCCTCGACACCGGCAAACGGCTGATCGAATCCGAGATGGACATGGACGACATCGCCGCCTGCTTCGACTACTTCGGCCGCATCGCCGACGCTGATCCCGGTCGCGTCGTCGACGCCGGCGACAGCACCGTCGTCTCCCGCATCGTCCACGAACCGGTGGGCGTGTGCGCGCTCATCACCCCGTGGAACTACCCGCTGCTGCAGGCGGCCTGGAAGATCGCCCCGTGTATCGCCGCCGGCAACAGCTTCGTGCTCAAGCCGGCCGAACTCACCCCGCACACCGCGATCCTGACGATGCAGGTCCTCGACGAGCTCGGCCTGCCCGCCGGTGTCGGCAACCTCATCCTGGGCGCCGGCGCCGAGGCGGGAGCCCCGTTGTCAACGCATGCGGATGTCGACATGGTCTCGTTCACCGGCGGTCTGGTCACCGGCCGGCTCATCGCCCGCAACGCAGCCGAGACGGTCAAGAAGATCGCCCTCGAGCTCGGCGGCAAGAACCCGAACGTCATCTTCGCCGACGCTGATCGCGCAGCCGCGCTCGACAATGCGCTCAACGCCGCTTTCGTGCACTCCGGCCAGGTGTGCTCTGCCGGTGCCCGGCTCATCGTCGAGGAGTCGATCGCCGAGGAGTTCGTCGACGAGCTCGTCGCCCGGGCCGAGAAGATCCGCCTCGGCGGGCCCTTCGACGAGAACGCCGAGACCGGCCCGCTCATCTCCGCGGAGCACCGCGACAAGGTCACCGCCTATGTCGAGGCCGGCAGGCAGGAAGGTGCCCGCGTGCGCTGCGGTGGTAGGTGGGGCACCGGAGAGCTCGAATCCGGCTTCTACTACCTGCCGACCGTCATCGACCAGGTCAAGCCGGGCATGTCGGTGCTGCGCGACGAGGCCTTCGGCCCGGTCGTGACCGTTGAGACGTTCTCCACCGAAGATGAGGCGGTCGCGCTGGCCAACGACACCCACTACGGCCTGGCCGGCGCAGTGTGGACGCAGGACGCCGGCAAGTGCCAGCGGGTCGCCGGCCGGCTGCGTCACGGCACCATCTGGATCAACGACTTCCACCCCTACCTGCCGCAGGCCGAATGGGGCGGATACAAGCAGTCCGGATTCGGCCGCGAACTCGGGCCCACCGGTCTGGCCGAATACCAGGAAGCCAAGCACATCTACCAGAATCTCGAACCGGCCGTCACCGGCTGGTTTCCCGAGCACTGAGAGGGAGCCATGGAGACCACCCACACTTTCGACTACATCGTCGTCGGCGGCGGTTCGGCCGGTGCGGCCGTCGCTGCCCGCCTGAGCGAGGACCCCACCGTCACCGTCGGACTGCTCGAGGCCGGCCCGAGTGATGAGGACCTCGACGTGGTCCTCACCCTCAACCGGTGGATGGAGCTGCTCGAATCCGGCTACGACTGGGACTACCCGATCGAAGAGCAGGCCAACGGCAACTCGTTCATGCGCCATGCCCGCGCCAAGGTGCTCGGCGGCTGCTCCTCGCACAACTCCTGCATCGCCTTCTGGGCGCCGAAGGAGGACCTCGACGCCTGGGCGCACACCTACGGTGCGACCGGCTGGGAGGCGGAGAAGACCTTCCCGCTGTTCACCAAGCTCGAGACCAATGAGGACGACGGCCCGCTGCACGGCCACGACGGCCCGGTCGAGCTCATGAACGTCCCGCCGAAGGACCCCTGCGGTGTGGCCGTGCTCGACGCCTGTGAACAGGCTGGCATCCCGCGCGCGCAGTTCAACACCGGTGAGACCGTCGTCAACGGCGCGAACTTCTTCCAGATCAACCGCAGGGCCGACGGCACCCGCGCGTCGTCCTCGGTGTCGTACCTGCACCCGAACCTGAAGCGTGAGAACCTCACGATCCTCACCGACACGTGGGTGCGCGAACTCGAGTTCGACGACAGCAACACCTGCACCGGCGTCCATGTCGTCAACAACGCCTTCGGCACCACCCAGCGGATCGCAGCCAACCGCGAGGTCATCGTCTCCGCCGGCGCGATCGACACCCCGAAGCTGCTCATGCTCTCGGGCATCGGCCCGGCCGCCCACCTTAAGGAGGTCGGCGTCGACGTGCGCGTCGACGCCCCGGGTGTGGGCTCCAACCTGCAGGACCACCCCGAGGCGGTCATCCAGTGGGAGGCGAAGAAGCCGATGGTCACTGAATCGACCCAGTGGTGGGAGATCGGCATCTTCACCCGCATCGACGGCGAGGGCGACGTGCCCGACCTCATGATGCACTACGGTTCGGTGCCCTTCGACATGCACACCCTGCGCCAGGGCTATCCGACCTCGGAGAACGCCTTCTGCCTGACCCCCAACGTCCCGCACGCCCGCTCGCGGGGCACCGTGCGCCTGCGCAGCCTCGACTACCGGGACAAGCCGAAGGTCGATCCGCGCTACTTCACCGACCCCGAGGGCTATGACATGCACATCATGGTCGAGGGCATCAAGAAGGCCCGCGAGATCGTCTCCCAGCCGGCGCTGGCCGAATGGGCCGGCCGCGAACTCTACCCGGGAGACGACGTGCAGACCGATGAGCAGATTGAAGACTACATCGTCCGCACCCACAACACTGTCTACCACCCGGCCGGCACCGTCCGGATGGGCCCGGCGGACGACAGCGAATCGCCGCTGACCCCCGATCTCAAGGTCAAGGGCGTCACGGGCCTGCGCGTGGCCGACGCTTCGGTCATGCCGCTCATCACCGCTGTCAACCCGAACATCACCGTCATGATGATCGGCGAGAAGTGCGCCGAGCTCATCAAGCAGGACAGCTGAGCCTGACAGACTCACC
>NZ_JALXPM010000078.1:0-6262 GCF_025147615.1 Brevibacterium luteolum
ACGCTGGCGTTTGGGTGTGGCGGTCTTCACGATCAGCTCGCTCGACTGGTACCCGATCTTCAGCCTCACCCGGTCACCGGCGATGAATCTGCCGCGGCAGGACATGGAGATCGTCCGGCGCGAAGAGCCGGATTCCGCTGAGCGCTATGCCGTCATGCCCGGCGCTGTCATCGTCACGGCTGCCTACGGCACCGCAGACGGCTCATCCCATCAGACCCGGCTGGCCCTCGACTACGAGGCGCTGGCCGCTTTGGCCTCCTGGCTCGAATCAGCGCCACCGGGCTACAACCGCACCGTCGGCCGTTTCACCTAGGCGGCCTTGACGTCCTAGACTGATATGTCCTGTGGGGCTGCGCTCCGCAGGACACTTTTCTGCCAGCGCATCATTCGCCCGAGGAGGACCACGCCCATGGAGATCCTGTCCGTCAACGGACCGCACCGGCTCACCGGTGACGTGACCGTGCGCGGGGCGAAGAACAGTATCCTCAAGCTCATGGCCGCCACGCTCCTGGCCCCGGGCCGCTCGGTGATCTCGAACGTGCCGCGCATCCTCGATGTGTCGATCATGACCGAACTGCTGCGCCGCCTCGGCTGCGAGATCGACTACGACCCCGAGGCCGGGGTCATCGACATCGATGTGCCGGAGGAGCCGGGCATCCAGGCCGACTACGAACTCGTGCGCGCCATGCGCGCCTCGATCTGCGTGCTCGGCCCGCTGACCGGGCGGATGCGCGCCGCCCACGTCGCGATGCCCGGTGGTGACGCCATCGGCTCGCGCGGACTCGACATGCATCAGGCCGGGCTCGAGGCGATGGGCGCGAGCGCACACCTCGACCACGGCTACTTCATCGCCGAGGCCCCAGACGGGCTGACCGGCGCCGAGATCCACCTGCCCTTCCCGTCGGTGGGTGCGACCGAGAACCTCCTCATGGCCGCCACGCTGGCCGATGGCACCACGATCATCGACAACGCCGCCAAAGAACCGGAGATCATCGACATCTGCCTCATGCTCCAGGCGATGGGTGCGCAGATCTCCGGCATCGGCACCAAAACGCTGACAATCGAAGGCGTTGATCGCCTGCACCCGGTGAAGCACCGCGTCGTCGGCGACCGGATCGTCGCCGGCTCCTGGGCGTTTGCCGCAGCGATCACCGGTGGGGACATCACCGTGCGCGGCATCGACCCGCAGCTGCTGCCGCACGTCTTCGAGCACCTGCGCGCCGCCGGCGCCGAGGTGTCGGTCCTGTCCGGCAGCGCGGACACAGAGGGACTCGTCGCCGGAATCGCAGCAGCCAACGAGCACGGTGCCCAGGACATGGGCTTTCGGGTCATCGGGCCGCAGCGTCCGCACAGCATTCGCGTTGCCACCCTGCCGTTCCCCGGCTTCCCGACCGACCTGCAGCCCTTCGCCGTGGCCCTCAACGCGATCGCCGACGGAGTCGGGCTGCTGACCGAGAACCTCTTCGAGGCCCGCTGGCGCTTCGTCCACGAGCTCGCACGTCTCGGCGCTGAGATCACCATCGACGGCAACCATGCACTCGTCACCGGTGTCGATTCGCTCTCCGGCGCCGAGGTGGAGGCCTCTGACATCCGCGCCGGTGCCGCGCTCGTCATCGCCGGTCTGGCAGCCGAGGGCCGCACCGAGGTCTCCGGGGTCGATCACATCGACCGCGGCTATGAGGGATTCGTCGAGCAGCTCCAGTCACTGGGTGCAGATGTGCAGCGGGTGGACAAGCCCGAGCCCTTCGACGTCGACTCCCTGGCCTGAGCGTCCGCCGTCAGCGTCACCCCGGCAGGGGAGAGCAACGCTGCAGGGGAGCGGTGCTGCGCCTGACTCAGAACAGCCGTGAGTCGGGGTCATCCATCCCGCGCAGCGCATCGTAATCAAGGACCACGCAGCGGATTCCGCGGTCTTCGGCCAGCGTGCGCGCCTGCGGTTTGATCTCCTGGGCGGCGAACACGCCGGTGACCGGGGCGAGGAGCGGATCGCGATTCATGAGCTCCAGATAGCGGGTGAGCTGCTCGACACCGTCGATCTCCCCGCGGCGCTTGATCTCGACAGCCACGGAGGCACCGTCATCGTCCTTGGCGAGGATGTCGACCGGACCGATGGCGGTCATGTACTCCCGGCGGACGGTCGAGTAGCCCGAGCCAAGGGTCTCGATGTGCTCGGCAAGCAGCTCCTGCAGGTGCGACTCGACGCCGTCCTTGACCAGCCCGGGATCGACACCGAGGTCGGCTGAGATCTCATCGCGGATCTCTGCGATGCTGATGATGAGGTGATCGCCGGTCTTCTGGTGGGTGACGGTCCAGATCTCGGTGATGCCGTGCTCGGCCTGCTCGTCGCTGGGCTCACTGATCGTCGTCGTGCACGGCGGGCTCATCCAGTTGAGAGGCTTGTAGGAGCCGCCGTCGGAATGGACGAGGACGCTGCCATCGGCCTTGAGCATGAGCACCCGGTCTGCCATCGGCAGGTGAGCCGTCAGCCGGCCGGCATAGTCGACACTGCACTTCGCGATCACTAAACGCACGGCATTACTGTACGTGAGACAATGACGCCATGCCACGTTCGTCGTCTTCGCGCCGCGAAAACAAGTGGGCCCGGCCGCACCGCGAGCTGGGTGCGAGCCTGAATTCCGTGCCCCGGGCCACCGAGGGACCTGACGGTACCTGGGTCGTCCAGCAGGTGCGCGGCAGCAGCTCCGGCAAGGTCTACACGTGCCCCGGCTGCCGGCAGGACCTGCCGGCCCGCATTGATCACATCGTCGCCTGGCGCTCCGAAGAGGAGTTCGGCTTCAACACCGGAGTCGGTGCCCGCCGCCACTGGCACAAGGCCTGCTTCCGCAGCCGCCCGCCGCGCTGAACGACTCGGCACCTGAGCGCAAGACAAAGGCGGGGACTCCCATTCGGAAGCCCCCGCCTTCAGTTGTCGGTGTGTGCTCAGCGCAGACGGTTCGAGTTCTGCGACTTGCGGTTGAGCGAACCGCGGTTGCCGCTGCCGGCAGCCGTCGAACCTGACTGGCCGCCTGACTTCGAGGCGTTCGACTGCTGGCCTGCATTCGCCTTCACGCCGCCCTGAGCGGGCTTGGCACCGGGCTTCTTGGCGCCGGACTGTGATCCGCCGGACGAACCGTCAGGACGGGTCTTCATCTCCTGCGTCTCGTCCTCGCTGACGACCTCGGCGTCTTCGATGTCCTCGCCATCGCCATCGGCGGAGGCGCTGTCACCATCAGAGGCCTTCTGATCCTTCGCAGACGCGGTCGAGGCATCGCCCTTGGCGTCCTCAGCGTCAGTGAGCTCGGCGAGCTCATCATCGGAGGCGATCTTCTCCGTCGGCAGCGCGGCAGCGGCCTCCTGGTCGGACTTGTCCTCGGTGAAATCGACATCGTCGAACAGGCCGGGTGCTGCGAACATCGACCGCAGCTGCTCTAGCTGGGCGGTGATCGTGCGGCGCTGCTTGGTCAGCAGATCGACCTGCGCCTGAGCGGAGGAGACGTTGCGCTTGGCCTCAGCAGCCGACTCCTCGATCGTCGCCTCGGCAGTCGAACGCGCCTCGGAGATAAGATCCTGGGCGCGCTTGCGACCATCAGCGATGATCTTGTCGGCCTTCTCGACCGCTTCCTTGCGGGTGCGCTCGGCACGCTCGGCAGCGGCCTTCGCATCGTCGTCGGCCTTCTTCGCCCGGGCCTGGGCTTCCTCGGTCAGCTTCTTGTGCTCGGCAGCAGCGGTGTCGAAGCGCTCCTTCTCAGCCGTTTCGGCCTTCTGGCGCTTATCGGCCAGCTCCACGTCGAGCTCATCGGCAGCCTTGCGGATCTCCTCATCCTTAGCCTTGGCGGCAGCGAGGATCTCGTCGGCTTCCTTCTTGGCCTTCGCCCGGATGTCAGCGGCATCCTTCTCTGCGTCGGCCCGCAGCTGAGCGACCTCGCGCTTGAGCGACTCACGCGACTCCTCGGCTTCGGTCGAGGCGGTCGAGGTCAGTTGCTCGGCTTCGCGCTCGGCCGCGGTCTGGATCTCCTCGGCGCGGGTCTCAGCAGCCTGGATCGTCTCCTCGGCGCGCAGCTCGGCAGCCGAGCTGATCGCCTCGGCCTCGGAGCGGGCGTTGTTGAGGGTGTCGTTGCTCTCGGTGTGCATGCGGGCGCGCTGGCTGGCGGCATCGGCACGCGCCTTGTTGCGGATCGTCTCGGCATCGGCGGTGGCCTGGGCGAGGGTTTCGCGGGCCTGCGACTCGGCGATCTTGAGCAGGTGGTCGATGCGGGAGCCGGGAGGGCCAGCCGCCTCTGCTTTGTCGCTGGCGGCATCCTTGAGCTGCTGCTTCGCCTCGGAAAGCTCTCCGGCGATCTGCAGCTTCGCCCGGTCAGCGCTGATGACCTGAGACCGCGCATCGGACAGGGCCTTGCGCAGGGATTCGATCTCGGTCCGCAGCTGGCCGATGCGCGCATCGACTTCGTTCTTCTCGTAACCGCGCATCGCGGTCCGGAACTCTTCGGGAGGCGTCACAGTCTTCGACTCCGTTTCATTCATTGCGTGGGAATTTCGGGGGCTCACCATCCCACTCTACTCGCCGCGCGCGCCAACATCCGCCCGATGCCGCCATCTGAGCGGTGCAGGTCACACCACTGAGGGAATTCACAGCCGGCAACCCGGAATTCTCAGCAGTTGGGCCCTCGACTAGGCTGGGATCTGTATCACTACGTGTGGACTGCGGAGCCGTGCACAGGACTGTCAGGACGGCCGCATCCGTCGAAGGAGGAATCATGACCGAAGCTGTGATCGTTGCCGGTTCGCGCACCCCGTTGGGACGCATGAGCGGAGCCCTCGGATCGCTGAGCGCAATGGATCTCGGCGCCGAGGCGATCTCCGGGGCGCTCGACCGCGCCGGCGTCAAGCCCGAGGCCGTCGAGTACGTCATCATGGGTCAGGTCCTGCAGGCCGGCTGTGGTCAGGGACCGGCACGCCAGGCCGCCGCCAAGGCCGGCATCCCGATGTCGGTGCCGGCCATCACCATCAACAAGCTGTGCCTCTCCGGCCTCAACGCCATCACCCAGGCCGCCATGCTCGTGCGCGCCGGTGAGTACGAAGTCGTCGTCGCCGGCGGCCAGGAGTCGATGACCAACGCCCCGCACATGCTGGAGAAGTCCCGTGCCGGCTACAAGTACGGCACCGTCAAGGTCCGCGACCACATGGACTACGACGGACTGTGGGACGCCTTCACCGACCAGGCCATGGGCGGTCTGACCGAGGACGCGAACAAGGGCGAGCGCGAGTTCAGCCGCGAACAGCAGGACGCCTTCGCCGCCCAGTCCCACCAGCGTGCAGCCGCTGCCTGGGAAGCTGGCCGCTTCGACGACGAGGTCACCCCGGTGACGATCAAGACGCGCAAGGGCGAGACCACGGTCGACCGCGATGAGGGCGTGCGCCCGGACTCGACGGCTGAGTCAATGGCCAAGCTGCGCCCGGCCTTCAGCAAGGAAGGCACCATCACCGCCGGCAACGCCTCGCAGATCTCCGACGGCGCCTGCGCTGTCGTCGTCATGTCCAAGGAGCGCGCCGAGCGCGAAGGCCTGGAGATCCTCGCCGAGATCCGCGCCCACGCCTGGACCGCGGGCCCCGACTCGACCCTGCAGCACCAGCCCAGCCAGGCGATCAAGGTCGCTGCCGAACGCGAGGGCATCCCGGCTGACGGCTTCGACCTCTACGAGATCAACGAGGCCTTCGCCGCTGTCGGCCTGGCCAGCGCCAAGGATCTGGGCATCAGCGAGGACAAGGTCAACGTCAACGGCGGCGCCGTCGCCCTCGGCCACCCGATCGGCGCTTCCGGTGCACGCGTGGCGCTGACGCTGGCTCTGGAGCTCAAGCGCCGCGGCGGCGGCACCGGTGTCGCAGCCCTGTGCGGTGGCGGGGGACAGGGCGATGCCCTCGTGCTCTCCGTGCCGAAGAACTGATCAGCTGAAATCTGAAGGAGGACCACATGCTTGTCGCATTCTCCGTCGCCCCGACAGGAGACGCCGAGACCGGTTCGATGCACGAGGCCGTCGCCGCTGCGGTGAAGGTCGTGCGCGACTCGGGCCTGCCCAACCGCACCGACTCGATGTTCACCACCATCGAAGGCGAGTGGGATGAGGTGTTCGACGTCGTCAAGCGCGCCACCGACGCCGTGGCCGCCTACGGCCCGCGCGTCTCACTCGTGCTCAAGGCCGACATCCGGCCCGGGCACACCGGTGAGCTGACCGGCAAGCTCGAGCGCCTCGAAAAGGCCCTCGAC
>NZ_JALXPM010000079.1:0-5328 GCF_025147615.1 Brevibacterium luteolum
CGCGTGCGGTCTCAGCTGAGTGCGGCTCAGATCTTCCGGTCGGGGTCGTCGAGCGCGTCGACGTCGACACCGCGCTTGCGCTGGGCGCTGCGGAAGCCCGAGCGCACGCGCTTGCGGTGCTCGCGGGCCTTGTGGCGGCGGGTCTTCTCCCGCTCGACCTGCTCAGGGGTGGGCTCGTGGTCGCGCAGACCGACCTGCAGGTCGGCGGGCACCTCGCTCATCGTGCCGACGGCGACCTTCGTCTTGTGCCGGATGATCTCCATCCGCACGATCTTCGACAGGAAGTACAGACCCAGCAGGTTCGGCACTGCCATGAGGAACAGGGTGGCATCGGAGAAGGCGACGACGCTGTCGAGCGAGACAGCCGAGCCGACGACCACGGCGGCGACCCACACGAACTGGAAGATCTTCTCAGCCACGACCGAGTTCTTCGTCAGGTATCCCAGTGCCTTCTGGCCGTAGTAGGCATAGGAGAGCACCGTCGAGAAGCCGAAGAGCACCACGGCAACGGTCAGCAGGTAAGGGAACCAGGCAGAGACGGTCGCGAACGCCTGGCTCGTCAGGGCCACACCGGCGCCGGTCGAGCCGTCGCCGGCATCAGCCTGGTACAGGCCGGTGGTGATGATCGCCAGGGCGGTGAGCGTACAGATGATGACGGAGTCGACCAGCGGCTCCCACATCGCGGTGAAGCCCTCGGTGGCCGGTTCATCGGTCTTGACTGCCGCGTGGGCCATACCGGCGGTGCCGACACCGCCGACGTTGGAGAACAGCGCACGCTGGATGCCGACGATCGCCACGCCGACGATGCCGCCGGCCACGCCCTCCCCGGTGAACGCGCCTTCGATCATGAGCCAGAAGGCGTGCGGAATGTTGGTGATGTTCATCGCGAGGATGATGAGCACAGACACGGTGTAGAGGATCGCCATCGCCGGGGTGATCGCCGAGGTCCATTCGGCGATCTTCTTGATGCCGCCGATGATGACGAAGCCGGCCACGAGCGCCATAACGAGGCCGATGAGCCACAGCTTGTCGGCCAGGAAGCTCGAGTCACCGCCGGTGGAGTCGACGATGATCGCTGCGACCTGGTTGGCCTGGAACAGGTTGCCGGCGCCGAACACACCGATGAGGGTGGTGAGGGCGTAGAACACGGCGAGGAACTTGCCCAGCCGCGGCCAGCCGACCTCAGCCAGGCCCTCACGCAGGTAGTACATCGGCCCACCGGAGGTCTTGCCGTCGCCGGTGATCTGGCGGTACTTCACCCCCAGGGTCGCCTCGGCCATCTTCATCGACATGGCCAGCAGGCCGAAGATGATGATCCACAGTGCCGCGCCCGGTCCGCCGATCGTGATCGCGACTGCGACACCGGCGATGTTGCCCAGGCCCACGGTGCCTGAGAGCTCGGTGGCCAGCGCCTGGAACGACGAAACCTCACCAGGGTCGGTCTTGCGGGTGAATTTGCCGCGGATGACCTTGAGGGAGTGCCCGAGTCCGGTGATCGGCTGGAAGCGCAGGAAGACGGTGAGGAAGATCGCGCCGACCATGAGCCAGACGACGATGAGCGGCAACCCGACTCCGAAGATCGGGATCTCGAAGAAGACGATGAATGACAGCCATTCGGCGAATGGGGCGAAGAGACCGTCGATGAACTGGTCAACGGAGGAGCTGGACTGGTCAGCCGCTCCGGCGAGAACGGCAGGTGGAGCAATCATATTCATGTTGTCGGGCGCGTGGTAGACGTACGGCCAAAGGGTCGGTTCGGCTGCGGCGCCAGTGTGCAGAGTAGCAACTCAGTCATTGCCAATCCAATGCTCAGGCTGGAAACGACGCCTATTCGTGACGCGGAATGCGGCAGATTTAGGCCTGGGCGGGTTCATCTGCGGCGTTCCGCTGGACCCGTCACCCCCGCCGTTCCACCGCTGCGGCAGCACCGCCGTCATCGGCTGCGCAGCGGTGATCACCTGCGCAGATAGTCGACGAACGCCGCCGCCAGCGGAGCCATTGCGGCCTCCACCTCGGGCTCGGCGTTCGCGATCTCCGCAAGCACCTGCTCGCGTGCCCTGCCGCACCACACCGGCATCGACACATCGGCTCCCCACCCCCGCGCCTGCTCTGCTGTGGTCTCGGGATGGAACTGAGTGCCCCACGCCTGACCGATCCGGAACGCCTGCACAGGTGCGTCGGTGCCGTCGACGAGGTGGACCGCGCCCGGCGGCAGGCCCATCTCCTCCTGGTGCCACAGGACCACAGGCGCCAAGGCGGGCATCGCTGAGAAGACCGGGTCGTCTGCGGCTTCGGGCCGGGCGGCGACGATGTACGCCCCGACCTGCGGGACGCGGCGGCGGCGCAGCTGCCCGCCGGTGGCTGCGGCGAGCAGCTCGCCGCCTAAGCAGATGTTGAAGCTGGGGAATGCACCCTCGGCTGAGGCAGCGAGCAGGCTGCGCACATGCGGGAACCACGGGTTGTCCTCATCATCGAGCGGGCCGGCGGCTCCGCCGAGGACGATGAGGGCGTCGTAGGCGGCGCGCAGCGCAGCGGCATCGGCAGGCAGCCGCGGGCCGGGGTCGGCATGTTCGGACCCGGGGTCGGCATGTTCGGATCCGGGGTCGGCATGTTCGGACCCGAGGTAGGGGCGGGCGACGATGAGCTCGGCACCTGCGCGTTCGAGCCAGTCGCCGAAGCGCCGGGCATCCGTGCTGGCTTCGTGTTCGATGACGAGGATCCGCAGTGACATGTCTCCACAGTAGCGCCCGGGGCAGCATTCATCGGCAGGTCGTGGGCACCCTTCTGACGTCAGCCGGCCGGCAGGCGCAGACGGGGCTCCCCTCCAGATGAAGGGGAGCCCCGCTGGCAGTTCAGCTCAGCGCTGTGCCGCAGAGATCACTCGGCGACGTAGTACATGCGCTTGTTGACGAACTCGTCCATGCCCAGCGGGCCGAGTTCGCGGCCGAAGCCGGAGCGCTTGACGCCGCCGAAGGGCACCTCGGCGCCCTCCCCGGCTGGGGTGTTGACGTTCGACATGCCGACGTCGAGCTGCTGGGCGATCTTCTCCGCCCGGGCCTTGTCCTTGGAGAACACCGCGCCGCCGAGCCCGAAGTCGGTGTCGTTGGCCAGCGTGAGCGCCTCCTCATCAGAGGACACCTTGTACACGACGGCGACGGGTCCGAAGAGCTCCTCGCGGTAGGCCTCCATGTCGCTGGTGACATCGGTGATGACGGTCGGTGCGTAGTAGGCGCCGTCGCCGCGCGTGCCGCCGGCGCGCAGCGTCGCACCGTCCTTGACGGCCTGCTGGACCTGCGCATCGAGCCGATCAGCGGCCTCCTTCGACGACAGCGGCGTGTAGGTTGTCTCGTAGTCATCGCCCGGCCCGCCGGGTCTCATGCCCTCAGCGAGGCTCGAGAGCTCGGAGACGAACTCGTCGTAGATGTCGTCCATGACGATCATCCGCTTGTTCGAGTTGCAGGCCTGGCCGGTGTTGTACATCCGGGTCTCCCAGGCGGTCTTCGCCGCTTCCTTGACGTCATCGGTGTCGAGGATGACGTACGGGTCGGAACCGCCGAGTTCGAGCACGGCCTTCTTCAGGTGCTTGCCGGCCAGCGCACCGACGACGGAGCCGGCCCGTTCGGAGCCGGTCAGCGAGACGCCCTGCACGCGCGGGTCGGCGATGATCTCTGCGATCTGGTCGTGGCTGGCGAAGAGGTTGTTGTACACGCCTGCCGGCACGCCAGCGTCGTCCATGATCTGCTGGATCGCCTGGGCTGAGCGCGGGCAGATCTCGGCGTGTTTGAGGATGATGGTGTTGCCGAGCATGAAGTTCGGGGCGGCGAAGCGGGCGACCTGGTAGTAGGGGAAGTTCCAGGGCATGATGCCCAGCAGCACACCGATCGGGCGGCGTTCGACGTAGGCCTTGCCCTCGGAGAAGGTCGGGATCTCCTGGTCAGCGGCCAGCGTGGGACCGTTGTCGGCGAAGTAGTTGAAGATGTCGGTGCAGTATTCGGCTTCCTCAACCCCTTCGGGCAACGGCTTGCCCATCTCGTCGGCGATGATCTGGGCGAGCTCGTCCTTGCGCTCGGTGAAGAGCTCGGCAACGCGCTTGACGATTTTCCCGCGCTCCTCGATCGGCATCTCCCGCCACGACTGGTAGGCGGTGTGGGCGCGGTCGAGGGCGGTGTCGACGTCGGCCTGGCTGGCGGTGTCGAAGGTCTCGACGATCTCGCCGGTGGCGGGGTTCTGCACGCGGTATCCTGCGCTGCTCATGGGGTGTCCTTTCGGTTCGGCCGCGCCCGAGGTGGTGGGCGCGTGGATCTGTCAGGGTCGGGTGAAATGGGCTGAAGGTGGTCGAGTCAAGTGCCGGTGTGATCGGTGTCGGGGAAGCCGAGGGCGTCGGCCATCGCCTGCCGGATCTCCGGGTACCGGAACCGGTAGCCGAGCTCGCCGAGCCGGGTGGGCACCACCCGCTGGTCGGCGAGCACGAGTTCCTGGGCCGCCTGCTTGCCCAGCAGCATCTCGGGACCCAGGCGCGGGGTCTGCACGAATGCCGGCATCGAGGCCAGCCCGGCGAGCGCCTGAGCGAACTCGGCCTGGCGCACCGGCTGTGGGGCCGCGGCGTTGACCGGCCCGCTCATGGTCGGGTCGACGGCGGCACGGGCGTAGATGCGGGCGATGTCGTCGAGCGAGATCCACGACATCCACTGCTGGCCGGTGCCGATCCGCCCGCCGAGGCCGGAGAGGTACAGCGGCAGCTGCAGGCGCAGCGGTCCTGACAGTGCGGTGAGCACCTGGGCGGTGCGCACCGACACCCAGCGCACGCCGAGCGCTTCGGCCTTCGCAGCCTCTTCTTCCCAGGCGCGGCACACCTCGGCGAGGAACCCGCCGCCGGAACCGGCGTCTTCGTTGAGCTCTTCGTCGCCGCGGTCGTAGCCGTAGTAGCCGATCGCCGAGGCGCAGATGAACGCCTCGGGTCGGCGGGTCTCCGACAGCTGCTCCATGGTGAGCACGATGAGCTTCGTCGAATCGCGCCGCGAGCGCATGATCCGATCCTTGGCCGCCGGTGAGAAGCGGGTGCCGATCGTTGCCCCGCCTAGGTGGATGACGACATCGGCCCAGGCAAGTGCGCTGGGGTCGAGGATGCCGAGGTCGGGGTTCCACTTGATCTCCGAGGCCTTCCGCGGGGTGTCGCGCACTAGTGTGCGCACCTCGTGTCCACCGGTCGACAGGAGGGCGGCGACCTGTGAGCCGACGGTGCCTGAGGCACCAGCAATGAGGACCTTCTTCCGCTCCGGCCCGCCGATCGCGGTGAGCTCATCCTGGTAGGCGAGATCGGCGAGCAGT
>NZ_JALXPM010000008.1:0-81707 GCF_025147615.1 Brevibacterium luteolum
TGAGGCGGCCGGCCGTTGCGCGTGTGCGAAGCTGCCGGTCATCGGTATGATGGACAGCTGTATCGCCGAACCGAGGAGGACACCCGTGCCGCAGACGAGCAACCGACGTCTGCGCATCGTGCTGTTCGCCATCGCCATCGCCGTGCTCGCCGTCGACCAGCTGACGAAATTCATCGCCGTCCAGACCCTCGAAGGCCGGGAGCGCATCCCGGTCATCGGCGAACTCGCCGGCTTCACGTTCTACCGCAATCCCGGTGCCGCCCTCGGCATGGGAGAGAACACCACCTGGCTGTTCGCTCTCATCGCCATCGGCGTCTTCATCGCCATCCTCGTCGTCAGCCGCAAGCTCGGCTCCCGCGCATGGACGGCCGGCCTGGGAATGCTGCTCGGCGGCCTGACCGGAAACCTCGTCGACCGGCTGTTTCGGCCACCGGGCTTCTTCCACGGCGCCGTCGTCGACTTCATCGACCTGTACTTCTTCGTCTGCAACGTCGCCGACATCGCAATCTCGGCTGCCGCTGTGACCATCGTGCTCACGACCCTGCGGAACATCGGCGTCGACGGCACCGCCGCCGGAGACGACCAGTCATCCGGCGGCGACTACGACACCCCTACAGAGGAGGCGCGAGCGCAGCCATGACCGAGCGATCATTCCTCGTTCCCGAAGGTCTCGAAGGCGAACGGGTCGACGTGGCCCTCAGCCGGCTGCTTGGCCTGTCCCGGTCGGCAGCAGCTGCCATCGCCGCCGATGACGGCGTGCGCGTCAACGACACCGTCGTCGGCAAGTCCGAGCGCCTCATCGCCGGCTCCCGCATCGACGTGCAGATGCCAGCCGAGCCCGAACCGCTGGGCATCGACGCCGAACCGGTGCCGGGCATGAAGATCATCTACGATGACGACGCGTTCGTCGTCGTCGACAAGCCGATCGGTGTCGCCGCCCACTCAGCGGCAGGATGGCACGGCCCGACCGTCATCGGCGGTCTCGTCGCCGCCGGATACGACATCGCCACCTCGGGCGCGGCCGAACGCCAGGGCATCGTCCACCGCCTCGACGTCGGCACCTCCGGTGTCATGGTCGTGGCCAAAGGTGAACACGCCTACTCCGTGCTTAAGCGGGCGTTCAAGCAGCGCACCGTCAAGAAGACCTACCACGCGCTCGTCCAGGGACTTCCCGATCCTGTCATCGGCACGATCGAAGCGCCGATCGGACGCAACCTGCGCCGCGACGGGCTCTACGCCGTGCGCACCGACGGCAAACACGCCGTGACCCACTACGAAGTCATCGAAGCGTACCGCTCGGCAACCCTGCTCGAAGTCCAGTTGGAGACCGGCCGCACCCACCAGATCCGCGTCCACATGGCCGCCACCAAGCACCCATGCTGCGGTGACCTGCCCTACGGCGCCGACCCGGTGCTGGCGAAGAAGCTCGGACTCGAACGCCAGTGGCTGCACGCTGTCGAACTCGGATTCACGCACCCGGAGACAGGGGAGTGGGTCGAGTTCACCAGCGACTATCCCGAGGATCTGCAGACCGCCCTCGACCGGCTGCGCGCGGCGCAGGGCTGAACGAGCGAAATCGGGTCCGCCTCACAGCCGCGATGTCCCTGACGGTCGCTAGACTGGTGTGCGTCGCCGGAAGCGGGACATGCCGACTGTGAGAAAGAGGATCCGTGGCTGAGGACTTCGTACACCTGCACGTGCACACCGAGTACTCGATGCTCGATGGAGCCGCCCGCCTGGGCGACCTGATGCAGGCGACGAAAGCCTCGGGAATGAACGCGATCGCCACGACTGACCACGGGTACCTCTTCGGCGCCTTCGACTTCTGGAAGCAGGCCACCGACGCCGGCATCAAGCCGATCATCGGCGTCGAGGCGTACCTGACTCCCGGCACCGCACGCACCGACAAAACCCGTGTGAAGTGGCGCACCGATGAGAGCCAGCGCGGCGACGACGTTTCCGGCGGCGGCGCCTACACGCACAAGACGCTGCTGGCGGAGAACAACACCGGCATGCGCAACCTCTTCAAAGCATCCTCGCTGGCCAGCCTCGACTCCGCATTCGCCAAGTACCCGCGCCTGGACCGCGAACTGCTCAACACCTACTCCGAGGGCCTCATCGCCACCACCGGCTGCCCCTCAGGCGAGGTGCAGACGCGACTGCGGCTGGGCCAGTACGACGAAGCCGTCAAGGCCGCATCGGAGTTCCGCGACATCTTCGGCAAGGACAACTACTATTGCGAGATCATGGACCACGGCCTGACGATCGAGCGCCGTGTGGTCAAGGATCTGCTGCGCCTGTCGAAGGATCTCGGCCTGCCGCTGGTGGCCACCAACGACCTGCACTACACCCACGAATCCGACGCCAAGGCCCACGAAGCGCTGCTGGCCCTGCAGTCGGGTTCGAAGCTCATCGAACCGACCTACGACCAGGGCGGCAGCCGCTTCGCCTTCTCCGGCTCCGGCTACTACCTCAAGACGCCAGCGGAGATGCGCGCACTGTTCAAGGAGATGCCCGAGGCGTGCAACAACACCCTCGAGATCGCCGAACGCTGCGAGATCTCCTTCGACACCAGCGCCAACTACATGCCCCAGTTCCCCTGCCCGCCCGGTGAGGACGAGACCTCATGGCTGGTCAAGGAAGTCGAGAAGGGCCTGCACTACCGCTACCCCAACGGCATCTCCGACGATGTGCGCAAACAGGCCGACTACGAGCTCGACGTCATCATCTCGATGGGCTTCCCCGGCTACTTCCTCGTCGTCGCCGACTTCATCAACTGGTCGAAGGAGAACGGCATCCGCGTGGGCCCCGGCCGCGGTTCGGGTGCCGGTTCGATGGTCGCCTACGCCCTGCGCATCACCGACCTCGACCCGCTGGAGCACGGACTGATCTTCGAGCGGTTCCTCAACCCCGACCGTGTGTCGATGCCCGACTTCGACGTCGACTTCGATGATCGCCGCCGCGGCGAAGTCATCGACTACGTCACCGAGAAGTACGGCGACGAGCGCGTAGCGATGATCGTCACCTACGGCACCATCAAGACCAAGCAGGCGCTCAAGGACTCCGCCCGCATCATGGGCAAGCCGTTCTCCCTCGGCGAGAAGCTGACGAAGGCGCTGCCACCGGCAGTCATGGCCAAGGACATCCCGCTGGCCGATATCGAAGAGCCCAAAGCACCGCGCTACGGCGAGGCAGGGGAGTTCCGCGAGCTGCTGGAAACCGACCCCGAGGCGCGGGAGACCTTCGAGACCGCCAAGGGCCTTGAAGGCCTCAAGCGCGGGTGGGGCGTGCACGCCGCCGGGGTCATCATGTCCTCTGACCCGATCATCGACGTCATCCCGATCATGCGCCGGTTCCAGGACGGCCAGGTCATTACGCAGTTCGACTACCCCACCTGTGAGGGCCTCGGCCTCATCAAGATGGACTTCCTCGGCCTGCGCAACCTCACGATCATCTCCGATGCGATCGAGAACATCCGGCTGAACAAGGACTTCGATCTCGACCTCGAACATCTGGCCCTTGACGATGCGGAGTCGTACAAGCTGCTCTCCCGTGGTGACACGCTGGGAGTCTTCCAGCTCGACGGCGGTGGACTGCGCGGCCTGCTGCGCATGATGCGCCCGGACAACTTCGAAGACATCTCCGCAACGATCGCGCTGTACCGTCCCGGCCCGATGGGTGCCGACTCGCACACGAACTTCGCGCTGCGCAAGAACGGCCTGCAGGAGATCACTCCGATCCACCCTGAGCTCGCCGAACCGCTGGCCGAGATCCTCGACACCACCTACGGCCTCATCATCTATCAGGAGCAGGTGATGGCGATCGCGCAGAAGGTGGCCGGCTACTCACTCGGTCAGGCAGACATTCTGCGTCGCGCGATGGGCAAGAAGAAGAAAGCCGAGCTGGACAAGCAGCAGGTCGGGTTCTTCGGCGGCATGAAGGAACGCGGCTACTCCGAAGAGGCTGCGCAAGCACTGTGGGACATCCTGCTGCCCTTCTCCGACTACGCCTTCAACAAGGCCCACTCGGCCGCCTACGGGCTCGTGTCCTACTGGACGGCCTACCTCAAGGCCCACTACCCGGCCGAGTACATGGCAGCCCTGCTGACCTCAGTCGGGGACAACAAGGACAAGCTGGCTCTCTACCTCAGCGAGTGCCGGCGCATGCACATCACCGTGCTGCCACCGGACGTCAACGAATCAGCCAACAACTTCACCCCAGTCGGCGACGACATCCGCTTCGGCATGGGAGCAGTCCGCAATGTCGGCACCAACGTTGTCCAAGGCATCGTCGACGCCCGGCAGGAGAAGGGGAAGTTCACCTCCTTCAACGACTTCCTCGACAAGGTGCCCAGCCAGGTGTGCAACAAGCGCACCATCGAATCGCTCATCAAGGCCGGCGCTTTCGACTCCCTCGACCACAACCGGCGCAGCCTTGTTGAGATCCACGAAGAAGCAGTCGATGCTGTCATCGGCGTCAAGCGCCAGGAGGCCGCAGGCCAGTTCGACCTGTTCGCCGGCCTCGGCGAAGAGGACGAGTCGAGCTTTGCCGTCAAGATCCCCGAGCGCACCGAGTGGGAGAAGAAGGAGCTGCTGGCCTTCGAGCGCGAGATGCTCGGTCTCTACGTCTCCGACCATCCGCTCAACGGGCTCGAGGACATCCTGCAGTCAGAATCCGAGGGTTCGATCGCGCAGCTGCTCGACCCGGAGAATAAGCGCCAGGATGGATCCCAGACAAAGATCTGCGGCATGATCACCCAGGTCTCGCGGAAGGTCTCGAAGAACTCCGGTCGCCCGTACGCGATCGTCACGATCGAAGACCTCGAAGCGAGCATGGAGGTGATGTTCTTCGGCGACACCTACGAGCCGGTGGCCACCCTGCTGACCAATGACCTCGTCATCACCGTCACCGGCCGCATCCGCCGCTCCGATGACCGGCCGACCTCGCTCATGGCGATGTCGATGACGATCCCGGACGTCACCGACCGCGCCGACCGGCCGCTGTACGTGTCGATGCCGGTCGAACGCTGCACACCGGACCTCGTCGAGAACCTCAAGATGATCCTGCAGGCCAACCCCGGACAGACCGAGGTGCGGCTGTGCCTGACGAACCGCGACCGCACGACGATCATGCGTCTCGACCGCGGCCTGCGGGTGACAGCAGACCCGAGCCTGTTCGGCGATCTCAAGGGCCTGCTCGGACCCAGCTGCCTCACCACCCCAGCAACCACGTCGATCTTCTGATCGACAGCAGCGGCCGCACCTTCTCGCAGCTTGGGGCACCGGACGGCAGGAAAGCAGAGGACGTAGAATGGAGCGCGTGACTCACGCGCTCATGAATGTCCTCGACCTCACCGACACGCCGCTCGACCGCCGCACGCTGCGCCGGTCCGTGCCGCGTGCCCGCCTCGATTCAGCCTCCGCAGCCGAGGCGGTCATCCCGATCGTCGACGACGTCGAGACCCGCGGCCGCGCTGCCGTGCTGGAGTACACACAGAAGTTCGACTCCGTCAGCCCGGACCTGCTGCGCGTGCCCGCCGAGGAGCTCACCGCTGCCTGCGAGAACCTCGATGCCGGACTGCGCGCAGCACTGGAGGAGACCATCCGCCGCTGCCGGGAAGTCGCTGAGAACGACCGGCGCTCGTCGGCCACGACGACATTCTCCGGTGGCGGCTCCGTGACATCGCGCTGGATGCCGGTCGAACGCGTCGGCCTCTACATCCCAGGGGGATTGGCCGTCTACCCCTCGACCGTCATCATGAACACCGTTCCCGCCCAAGCCGCCGGCGTCGACTCGATCGCCATCGTCTCGCCCCCGCAGGCCAATGGACTGCCCCACCCAACAGTGCTCGCCGCTGCCGCTCTGCTCGGCATCGACGAAGTGTGGGCCATGGGAGGAGCCCAGTCAGTCGCCGCTCTGGCCTTCGGGTTCGACGACGGAGAAGAACTCGAACCGGTCGACCTCATCACGGGGCCCGGCAATGCCTTCGTCGCAGCCGCCAAGGCGCGGGTGCGCTCGGTCGTCGGCATCGACACCATCGCCGGCCCGACTGAGATCATCATCCTCGCCGACGACACCGCAGACCCGGCATTTGTGGCAGCCGATCTCATCAGCCAGGCCGAACACGACCCGATGGCCGCCTCCGTGCTCGTCACCGAGAGCCAAGACCTCATCGACGCCGTGCAGGAGGAGATCGCTCGCCAGGCAGACGCTGCCGCCCACGCCGAGCGCATCCGCACCGCACTGACCGGGGAGCAGTCCGCGATCCTCAAGGTCGCCTCCCGGCAGGCCGGGCTGGCCGTCGTCAACGCCTACGCCGGTGAGCACGTCGAAGTGCTCGTCAGCGACCCGCAGGCAGCAGCCGAGCACATCACCAACGCCGGTGCTGTGTTCATCGGCCCGTTCTCACCGGTGGCCCTCGGCGACTACTGCGCCGGGTCGAACCACGTGCTGCCCACCAGCGGAACCGCCGCCTACGCCTCGGTACTCGGCGTGCAGTCCTTCCTCAAGGGCAGCCAGGTCATCGACTACCCAGCCGCAGCACTGGCCGAGGTCGCCGACCACATCGAAACGCTGGCCGCTGCCGAGGACCTGCCCGCCCACGGCGAGGCCGTCCGGCTGCGCCGCGGCAAGCCGGGAATGGAGGCCTGATGCACTGCCCGTTCTGCCGCCACCCTGATTCACGCGTCGTCGACTCGCGCACGGCTGAGGACGGCTCGTCGATCCGCCGGCGCCGCCAGTGTCCGCAGTGCTCCCGCCGGTTCACCACCATGGAGGCCACCAGCCTGTCGGTCGTCAAGCGCTCAGGCGTGTCCGAGGAGTTCTCCCGGCAGAAAGTCGTTGCCGGCGTGCGCAAGGCATGCCAGGGCCGACCGGTCGGGGAGGACGATCTGGCCAAGCTCGCCCAGCAGGTCGAGGAGAAGATCCGCTCTCAGGGCATCGCCGAGATCGAAGCTGACGAGGTCGGCCTGGCGATCCTGGAACCGCTGCGCGAACTCGACCAGGTCGCCTACCTGCGGTTCGCCAGCGTCTACCAGAGCTTCGACTCTCTGGAGGACTTCGAAGCAGCGATCGAATCGCTGCGCGCCGAGCGCGACGAAGAAGCATGAGCATCCCGCTCACCCGGCTGAACGAATTGTGAGAAGAAGCTGGATCCGGTTCGTGAAACGACCGGAAGTATGTGTAAGATAAAACGTGCGCCCAAGGCGCACGCCGCCTGTGGCATCGGAGGGGAAGCCGACGCCACAGGCGGCTTTTAATTTGCCCCAAAGATCATGCGCCTCAGCAGCCGATGCGGCTGCCGAGGCGCTGACAAACCTTATGTGCGGTTCTCTGCTGCGATGAAGGGTGCGAGGACCGAATCACCGATGCTGAGGATCCTCAGCCGGGCTGTCGAACGGGTCAGCGACACATACAGCTGGCCCACACCCGCCGCGCTGCCAGCCGGGGCGATCGAGGCCGGATCGACGATGATGACGCTGTCGAATTCGAGGCCGCGGACCTCACTGGGATCGAGGACCGCGACGGCGTGATCGATTCCGGCGGGACCTGCAGCGAAGTCGACATCAGGATCAGATGCCAGCGCCGCCACGACACGATCGACGTGCTCAGGCATCGCGATGACAGCCAGCTGTCCGCCGCCGAGTTCGGTGCGTTCGCTGCGCACGATCTCGGGCAGCTGACGGCACAGCGTCTCGATGTCGGCGAAGCCCTCCGCCAGCGGATCATAGGTGCCCTCACGCACCGGTGAGGGCACGGAGAGCTGCGGAAAGTACTCCTGCAGCAGCTCGTTGGCCACCGTCATGATGCGCCCCGGTGTGCGGTAGGAGACCGTCAACTCCTCCATCTCGAAGCGATCGCCGACATGCGGAGCGAGCACTGAGGACCAGGTGCGGGTCGCATCCATCGTCGACGCCTGGGCAAGATCGCCGACGACCGTCGCCGACTTGCTCGGCACACGCCGGAACAGCACCCGCCACTGCATGGGGCTGAGCTCCTGCGCCTCGTCGACCACGAGGTGCCCATAGGTCCACTCGCGGTCCTGGGCGGCCCGTTCGGCCAGCGTGCGCTCATCGGTGTCCTGCTGGTAGCGCTGGGCGATCGTCTCAGCTGAGACCATGTCACCGGTGCCGGTCATCTCGAGGACCGCCTGGGCGTACTCCAGCTCCGCATTCGGAGTTCCGGCCTGCTCCTGGGCCTCGAGCACCTCGGTGCTGGGCCCGATGAGCTCAGCGATCTCGTCGAGCAGCGGCACATCCTCAACGGTGATCTTCCCGCCGCGGGCACGGCGGATGAGGGCCATCTCCTCGATACGGAGGATCCCATCGGCGGCAGACACCAGCCGGTGCGGTTTGCTCAGCAGGGCATCGAGCACTCCGCGCGGGCTCAGCGGCAGCCAGCACAGGTTGATCGCCACCCGCACGTCGCGGGCCCGGCGCAGCTCGTCGGTCAGCTCAGCGAGCACCTCGGGCGTGGGCTCGTAGTGCTTGGCAGCTGCCAGCGCTCCGGCGAGGAGGCTGAGCAGATGCTTGACGAAGGTCAGGCGCGCCCCGTTGTGCGGCTTGCCGCTGCGGCGTGCCCGGTCTTGGGCCTCCTTGACCATCGCCGGGGTCATGGTGATCGTGTGGCTGATCGTCTTGAGCTGCTGCGGCTCGTCGGGCACCCGCTGGTAGGCGCGCACCGCCCGCTTGATGACCTCAACCATCCGCAGGTCGCCCTTGACCGCAGCCGTTGGCGCGGTGTCGTGGGCGGTGGCGTTGACCTCGGGCATGAGCTGACCGGGGGTCAGCAGCACGGCACCGGTCTCACCGAGGCTGGGCAGCACCTGCTCGATGTACTTGAGGAATACCGGCGAGGGCCCGATGAGCAGCACACCGGACTTTGCGATGCGCTCCCGGTGCTGGTACAGCAGGTAGGCCGCGCGGTGCAGCGCGACTGCGGTCTTGCCGGTCCCCGGTCCGCCCTGTACGACCACGAGCCGATCGAGGGGACGGCGGATGATGCGGTCCTGTTCGGACTGGATAGTTGCGACGATGTCGCCCATCCGGCCGGTGCGATGGGCGTCGAGGGAGGCGATGAGAGCGCCTTCGCCGTGCAGCCCGGCGCGCTGTTGGGCACTGAGCGCCGACAGGTCGAGGACATCGTCCTCGACGCTGATGACTCGGCGGCGTCGCGTAGCGATGTGCCGGCGGCGGGTGAGGTCACCTGGGTTCTCGGCAGTCGCGCGGTAGAACGGCTCGCTGGCCGGGGCCCGCCAGTCCATCAGCAGCTGGGTGCGGTCCTGAGCGGAGATCCCGATGCGCCCGATGTAGGTTGTGGCGCCGGTGACGGTGTCGATGCGGCCGAAGCACAGCCCCTCTTCGGCATTGCGCAGGCGGATGAGCTGATCCTCATACATGCTTGCGAAGGCATCGCGTTCGGAACGGTTCTGGTGGTTGCCCCCGACATGCGTCCGGCGCACGTGGTTAAGGCTGGCAGCGGTCTCCTCTCGCAACGCGTCGAGACGCGCGTAGACGGTGTTGAGGTGCTGCTGTTCGTGGCTGATCTCGGTCTCTTCGCTCACCTTCCGCCTTTCTGGTCGGCAATCAATTATGCCGTGTTCTTACGCCCCCGTCACCACAGGCATGTCGGCTGCACAGAATTGAGGAGGAGTTCACCTGCCTGTTGCCGGCCATCCGCAGAAGTCAGCGAGCTTCCGGCCCGCCAGCACCGAGGCGACGGCAGGGCCGGCGCGCAGCGTCTTGGCCAGTGCGATGTCGTCGATGTCCGTTCCCGAGGCGAGGGCGATGAGATTGCCGAATCGCCGGCCGCGCAGCTGGCTGGGATCGGCGATGAGCACGATGTGCGCAAAGTGCTGCCGCATCCGTGTCAGCTCTCCGCGGGCGCTGGCGTGCGGGGGACAGTCGGCGATGTTGGCGAGGTAGATGCCCTTGGGTCCAAGCGTGCGCGCGGCATGGGAGAAGAACGTGTCGTCGGCAAGCTGGCCCGGCGTCTCATCGGCGCTGAACGCGTCACGGACGACGAGGCTGAGGGCGTCGTCGCGAAACGTGGCGATCTCGACCGCACCGTCGCCTGCGCGCAGCTTGAGCGCAGGGGAGCGGGGCAGGTCGAACCACTCGCGGACGTATTCGAGGAGCTTCTGGTCGATGTCGATGGCGGTCTGCCGGGACCCGGGCCGGGTCGCGTCGATGTAGCGGGCCAGCGAGCAGCCGGCCGCCCCGATGTGCACAGCACGCAGGGTCTGACCTGTGCCGAAGAGCGCATCGATCGCGCGGGCCATCCAGTCGAGGTACTCGAAGTCCAGGCGGGTCGGGTCGCTGAGCGTGATGCACGAGCTCGGCACGCCGTTGACGTAGAGGACCCACGAATCGGGTTCGGCTGGCACCGGTTCGATGCGTGCGGTGCCGGTGGAGATGACGTACTCGCGCTGCTGTGCCTCGTCCCTGGCCCGTCTGCGTCCCATGCGCCTTACTGTAGACTGCCGGCGACTGCTGCACGCCAGCCGGGCACGACTGGTCGGCGTCGGTGTGCACAGCCTGCCGCTGTCCACAGCCGGGGCACGGCCCGCTGCCCGCAGCGGCGGCACGGCACACAGTGAGGACATGAATGCTGCTCCTGAACACCTCGCCCCTGAACTCATCAGCGCGGTCCCGCACCTGCTGACCTATCAGCCGACCGAGTCCCTGGTGCTGGTCAGCTACGACCATGACTGCGGACGCATCAGCTTCGGTCCGGCCCTGCGCATCGACTTCGGTTTCGAGGCCGTCGCCGCTGCGACCGAGACGGACCTGCTCGAACCGGTCTGTGCCTTAGCCCGGGTCTCGGCATCGCAGTACGTCATCCCGGTGCTCTTCTCCGCTGACATGGACGGAGCGGCGCGAGGGCGCTGGGCAGATGATCTGCTCGACAATGTCTTCGATCACTATGCGGTGCCCCTGAAGCTCATCGGCGAAGCACTGGAGTGCACCGGCTTCACCGCCCACAGCGCATGGTGGGTCTCACAGCTCGGGTACGGCTCCTTCACAGCGGGCATGCGCTCGGGGACGGTCTGCGAGCTTGAGCGCACCCAGTCCTTCCGCCAGCTCAGCCGCGCCAACGGTGACCCCTTCGCAAGCTTCTCAGCCGCCACCGCCCTGCCGGAATGCGACCTGGCCCTCGAGAGCGTCATCACCGGCACCCGGGGAGTGACCCACGATCGGGATGAGCTGTTCGAGGCGTGGCTGGCTGAGGTGCTGCGCTATGCCGAGCTCATCGAATCCGGTCAGCAGCACAGCCTCAACACGCTTCCGGCTCCGGATCCGAAGGCGGTGCTCGGACTGGAGGCTCTGTGTCAGGAGAAGTGGGGTCGCGATGCGGTGCTGATGCTCGTGAGCTTCGAACACAGCGCGTTTCTGCCCGAGGACATGCGGCGCCTGGAACTTGGCGAGTTCGCCGCCTACGCCGAGGCGGTCGCCCCGCTGGCGGAAGCTACCGCCGAGCTGCCGGGCTTGAGCTCACGGCGACCGAACGCCCGCGCGTCCGCCTACGGGATCCTGCTGCTCAAGATGATGGCCACCTACGTGCGGATGGAGCACCTGCCTGCGGTGCTGTCGATGATCGCCTGGATGGAATGGTCGATCGGGCGTGCATCTTTCGCCTTGTGCTTCGCCCGCAATGCGCTGACCATCGACAGCACGTGCACGCTCGCCAGGCTCGTCTCCCGCGCGGTCATGACTCCCACCCTGCCGCTGTGGGCGCATGAACCGGTGCCCGAACAGATCCTGGGTGATGAGCCTGCGACGTTGAGATCCGGATCCGCCCCTGTTGCGGCACTGCCGCGCCGCAAGGAGCCTGAGCCGCAGGAGCTTTCGTTCGACAGAGATGATCCTCCCGTGCTGGAGGGCTGAACTGTCGGATCAGCCGCACCTGCCACATGATGTGGCAGACATCACCCGAGACAGGTCTTGTCAATCGGTCCGCTGCGTGCGTGTGATTAGCGCAGTGGGGAATATCGTGCCAGAATGGCGTGTTGACCCGGTCAGGCGGACGAGCTGTCCACAGGCTCGCCCTGCTTGACAAGGGTCTTACTGATGCTCGAAGAGTGTCAGCTGGGCCAGACACGACTCCTCCGAAAGGTGATCCAGTGCCGACAGACGCCAAGGGTTCGAGCACCACTGCCGCATCGACGGACACTTCGTCGAAGTCAACCGCATCGAAGAAGTCGGCAACGACCACGGCGAAGGCATCGGCCGCTTCGAAGAAACCCGCAGCGAAGAGCACCGCTGCGAAGAAGACGAGCACCGCGAAGTCGACCACGGCTGCGAAGACGACCGCTGCGAAGAAGCCAGCGGCCAAGAAGACCACCACCGCCAAGAAGGAAACGGCCGCGTCCTCCTCCGCCGGTGCCAAGAAGACCACGACTGCCAAGCCGACTGCTGAGAAGAATACGACGTCGACGGCGAAGAAGACCACCGCGACCAAGAAGACGACTGCCGCCAAGAAGTCTGAGGACGCAGAGAAGAAGACCACAGCAGCCGAGAAGAAGCCTGCGGCCAAGAAGTCGACCACCTCGACGACGGCAGCCAAGAAGACCACCGCGAAGTCGACAGCTGCGAAGAAGACCACCGCCAAGAAGACGGCGGCGAAGAAGACCACGGCCAAGGACGCCGAACTCGACGCTGAGGTCAAGGACGCCGCAGCTGCCGCCAAGGGCGCCGACGGTGCAGCACCTGAGGCACCTGTCGAGCAGCTCGAGGCAGAAGCCCTGGCTAGCGAGACTGAGACGAAGAACGCTCAGGAAGAGAAGAAGGACGAGGCCGTAAAGGAGGCCGGAGGCTTCGTCGTCTCCGACACCGACGACGATGACCAGCCGGCCCAGCAGGTCGTGTCCGCAGGTGCGACCGCCGACCCGGTCAAGGACTACCTCAAGCTCATCGGCAAGGTCGCGCTGCTCAACGCCGCAGAGGAGGTCGACCTCGCCAAGCGGATCGAAGCCGGCATGTACGCCGAGCACCTGCTCAACGCCGGAGAGGTCGCCGAAGCCAAGGACGTCCGCGATTACAAGTGGATCATCCACGACGGACGGCTGGCCAAGAACCACCTGCTCGAAGCCAACCTGCGCCTCGTCGTCTCCCTCGCCAAGCGCTACACCGGCCGCGGCATGCTCTTCCTCGACCTCATCCAGGAAGGCAACCTCGGCCTCATCCGCGCAGTCGAGAAGTTCGACTACACCAAGGGCTTCAAGTTCTCGACCTACGCCACCTGGTGGATCCGCCAGGCGATCACCCGTGCGATGGCCGACCAGGCACGCACCATCCGCATCCCGGTGCACATGGTCGAGGTCATCAACAAGCTCGCCCGCGTGCAGCGCCAGATGCTGCAGGACCTCGGTCGCGAACCGACCCCGGAAGAGCTCGCCAAGGAACTCGACATGACCCCGGAGCGGGTCATCGAGGTGCAGAAGTACGGCCGCGAGCCGATCTCCCTGCACACCCCGCTCGGCGAGGACGGCGACTCCGAGTTCGGCGACCTCATCGAGGACTCCGAAGCCGTCGTCCCGGCTGACTCGGTGAGCTTCACCCTGCTGCAGGAGCAGCTGCACTCGGTGCTCGACACGCTCTCCGAGCGCGAAGCCGGCGTTGTGTCGATGCGGTTCGGCCTCAACGACGGCCAGCCGAAGACCCTCGATGAGATCGGCAAGGTCTACGGGGTCACCCGTGAGCGCATCCGCCAGATCGAATCGAAGACGATGGCCAAGCTGCGCCACCCCTCGCGCTCGCAGGTCCTGCGCGACTACCTCGACTGACACATCGGGCAGAGATGCACGGAGCCGGGTTCCCTCTGGGACCCGGCTCCTGTCATCAGCGACCCGACGTCCGACCGGCTCCCGGTGTCACTGCTGGGCGAAGTAGTCTTCGAGCCCGGTGACAATCGCCTCGGCGTAGCGCTGCCGGCCATCTTCGGACTCCATGAGCTTGGCTTCGTCCCGGTTGCGCATCTCACCGCATTCGATCATCACCGCCGGCACCTCGGCGTGGTTGAGCCCGGCGATGTCGGTGCGGGCGACGATCCCGTCCTTGCCGTAGGCGGGATTCGGAGCGAACTCGGCATCTTCGAATGAGGTCACCATCTGCTCGGCGATGGCCCGGCTGGGCTCCTCGACACCGTCGTGGACGGCATCGTTGACGACAATGACATGGAATCCCTTGGCCGAGGTGTCTTCGGTGCCGTTGGCATGGATGCTCACGAGCGCATCGGCATCAGCCTCACCGGCGAACTGGCCGCGCTCATCGACGCACGGGCCGACGCCGTCATCATCGGAACGCGACATCACCACCTCGGCGCCGGCGTCTTCGAGCAGCTGCTTGGCACGTTCTGCGACGTCGAAGGTGAAGGCGTGCTCCGGATAGTCACCGGCCGTGGCGGTACCGGTGGTGTTGCAGGCTTTCGTGCCGCCCCTGCCGTCGGGCACCTTGCGGTTGATCTCCGAGGGGTTCCTGCTGTTCTTGCCGTTGTGGCCGGGATCCAGCGCAATCGTGAGGCCGTCGAGCACCTCCGGAGTCGCAGACGGTCCCGGCGAGCCGGAGCCGACCGTCTCGCCTGCCACCGGCGTCGTCACCGGCGCCGAGGTGGCTGGCGTCTCGGGCGCCGAGGCTGGGTCGCTGCCGCAGCCGGTGAGCAGAATGCCAGCGCTGAACAGCACGGCTGACACTGCGCCGGTCGCACGCGCCAGGGGAAGGGAGGTCATCACTCGTCCAGCGTAGCGGAGCGCCGATCCTGCGGTGCACGGCATGGCAGCAGGCGATCGGCCGCTTGAGCGCATAGACTCTGATGGCGGCACGCCGTGACCGCAGAGCACCAGCGACGACGAAAGGGTGGAAGCGTGGCAGTCAAGAAGGCCTCGGACAAGGAATACGGAGCGCGTCAGCTCTCCGTCCTCGAAGGGCTTGATGCCGTGCGCAAACGCCCGGGAATGTACATCGGCTCGACCGATTCGCGCGGGCTCATGCACTGCCTGTGGGAGATCATCGACAACTCCGTCGACGAGGCCCTCGGCGGCCACGGCGAGGACATCGACATCACCTTGCACCCGGATGGTTCCGTCACCGTCGCCGACAACGGCCGCGGCATCCCCGTCGACATCGAACCCAAGACCGGGCTGACCGGCGTTGAGGTCGTCATGACGAAGCTGCACGCCGGCGGGAAGTTCGGCGGCGGATCCTACGCTGCCGTCGGCGGACTGCACGGTGTCGGCGCCTCCGTCGTCAACGCGCTCTCGGCGCGTCTCGACGTCGAGGTCACCCGCGCCTCGAAGATCTACCGGATGTCGTTTCAGCGCGGCAAGCCCGGCCGCTTCGATGACAGCAGCGGCGAGCCGTCCCCGGACAACCCCTTCACCCCCTTCAAGAAGGCCTCCGAACTCGACATCGTCGGCAAGGCCAAGCGCGGCGTGACCGGCACCCGCGTGCGCTACTGGGCTGACCCGCAAATCTTCCTCAAGGACGCCGACTTCACCTACGGCGCGCTCATCGACCGCGCCCGCCAGACGGCGTTCCTCGTTCCGGGCCTGGCGATCCGCGTGACCGACAACCGGGGGATCGCCCGCGACGAGACCGGCGAGATCATCGAATCCCGGGCCGAGGAGTTCCGCTTCGACGGCGGCATCTCCGAGTTCGTCGACCACCTCGCCCATGACGAAGCGCTGACCGACACCTGGCGGCTGACAGGTTCGGAGACCTTCAAGGAGACCGTGCCCGTCCTCGACGATCAGGGCCATATGGTCTCGACCGAAGTCGAACGCGAGGTCGGCGTCGACATCGCGCTGCGCTGGGGCCGGGACTACGAGACCCGGGTCAAGAGCTTCGTCAACATTATCGCGACACCCAAGGGCGGCACCCACGTCGCCGGCTTCGAAACCGCGTTGCTGCGCACCGTGCGCAAGGCCGTGGAGGCCAACGCCCGCAAGCTCAAGGTCGGCAAAGACAAGCTGGAGAAGGACGATGTGCTCGCCGGCCTGACAGCTGTCGTCACGGTGCGGATGGCCGAACCGCAGTTCGAGGGCCAGACGAAGGAGGTGCTCGGCACCTCGGCCGTGCGTCAGATCGTGGCCCGGGCCGTCGACCGGCAGCTCGGGGAGATCCTGACCTCGACGAAGCGCCCGCAGAAGCAGCAGGCGATGCTGCTGATGGAGAAGGTCGTCTCCGAGATGAAGTCCCGGATCTCGGCGCGCACGCACAAGGAGAATCAGCGGCGCAAGACTGCGCTGGAATCCTCGTCCCTGCCCGCCAAGCTCTACGACTGCCGCAAGAACGACCTCGAGCGATCCGAGCTGTTCATCGTCGAGGGTGACTCGGCGATGGGCACCGCCAAGCAGGCCCGGGACTCTGAGTTCCAGGCGCTGTTCCCCATCCGCGGCAAGATCCTCAACGTGCAGAAGGCTTCGGTCGGTGACATGCTTGCCAACGTCGAATGCTCGGCCCTCATCCAGGTGATCGGCGCCGGCACCGGCCGCACCTTCGACGTCGATGCCGCCCGCTACGGCAAGATCATCATCATGACCGACGCCGACGTCGACGGCGCGCACATCCGCACGTTGCTGCTGACGCTGTTCTTCCGCTACATGCGCCCGCTCGTCGAGGCCGGCCGCGTCTACGCCGCCGTGCCGCCGCTGCACCGCATCGAGGTGATCAACCGCGGCAAGGCCAACGACTACATCTACACGTATTCGGAGAAGGAGCTCACCCGCGAGCTGCGCAAGCTCGACCGGTTGAAGAAGGCCTACAAGACCCCTCAGCGATACAAGGGCTTGGGCGAGATGGACGCCGACCAGCTGGCCGAGACGACGATGGATCCGCAGCTGCGTTCGCTCAGGCGTGTGACGATGGCCGATGCAGAAGCCGCGGAGACGACGTTCGGACTGCTGATGGGCTCTGAGGTCGCACCCCGCAAGCAGTTCATCGTCTCCGGTGCCGCAGTCCTCGACGCCGAGAAGATCGACGCCTGATCACGGCTGCTCAGACGCTGAGCAGTTCGACCAGCGCGACCACCGGCGGACTGACGACCAGCGCTGCCGAGACGATGACGACTGCCGAGCGCAGCGCCCCAGACGGCTGCGGCAGCGGATGCTCCAACCGGGCGAGCCGCTCAGCGCTCAGAGTCCGGCTGTAATGTCCGGCCTGCATGCGGCTCATCTCCCGGACAGCGGCCGCAAGGTCATCAGCCGGCACCTCGCGGCGGGCCACATCATCGGCCATCACCTCGATGAGCCGGGTCACCTGGTCGAGCGCCTGGCGCGCGGCCGGCAGAAAGGGAAGTGCATGCTGCCAAGCGGCGAAGGGCAGCACGACGAGTTCGTGTCGGCTGCGCAGGTGGGCGCGCTCATGCGCGACGACAGCATCGCGTTCAGCAGGGCTGAGGGCGGCGATCAATCCCGTTGAGAGCACCGTGGTGCCGTGTTGGCCCTGCGGCAGGCAGTAGGCGACGAGCTCATCGACCTTGAGGATCCTCGTATTCGGCAGCTCCTGCGACGGCTCGGTGAGCACCGCGACAAGTTCCGCATGCCGACGACGCTGACGCCGCACCCTGATCCAGTGGATCACCAAGCTGCTGAGCAGACGCAGCAGCAGTGCAACCCCCAGGCCGACGAGCAGCCAGTTCCACCAGCTGAGAGCGCTGAGGCTGCGCTCATCTGCCGGTCCCGGGGTTCGGGTGAAGGGCATGAATGCGAGGATGAGGACCGCCGACGTCAGCGACACCCCGCCGGCCAGGCCGATGGCCTGCCACAGCAGCAGACGCGCCGCCGGGTCACGGCTTCCGGGGTAACGGGCGAAGAGCCGGGGGATCGGCCAGGCAAGGACTACCGCGAGCGCTGTGAGCAGCACTGCGCTGAAGAGCATCAGGGAAGTGGGACTGTCAGCTGTCGGCGCCGCGGCGCTGGAGGAGCCGGCTGAGGAATGCCGTGTCGGAATCGGAGACAGTGCCGAGGAAGCGCGCGAGCACAGCCTGGCGGTCCGACGCCTGGTCGAGGACCTCATTCATGAGCTCGGCGACGTGCTCCTCGCGAGTGGAGAGCGCAAGATAGCGGTGCGGGCGCTCGGAGCGGTCTCGACGAGCGAAGCCCTTCTTCTCCAGGCGCGTGAGAACAGTATGCACGGTCGTCAGCGCGAGGTCGCGGTCAGCCAGCGCGATCCGGAGCTCGGCAGCGGTCATCCCGTCGACTGAGTTCCACAGCGCATTCATGACACTGCGCTCGAGTTCACCCAGAGTTGCCACCTACGTACTCTCCCTGTCGTGGTTTCGCCTGCTTTTAGCAAAAGTTTAGTGCTGATAATGATGAGCACCTGACATAGTCCAAAACGGCGTGTCCGTTTCAGGCCACCTCCCAGTAAAGCTCAGGGGCACAGCAGGGTCAAGGAAAATCTCGCCAGCGAGCGCTTCGGGCCCGTCTCGCGCACAGTTCAGCTAATGAGACGGCAGGGCGTGCGATGTGGGCTTTCGAACGCTGGCGCGGCCAAGCCGATACTCTACTTGCAGGTAGATTTCCCAGCCCGCAGGCAGGAATTCCCCAGCCTGCGCGGAGACAGGAGGAAAAGGTGGATCCGGTACTGATCGGCCGATGGCAGTTCGGCATCACTACGGTGTACCACTTCTGGATGGTGCCGCTGACCCTCGGATTGGGTCTGCTGGTTGCGATCCTGCAGACCATGTATCACCGCACCGGCAACGAGATGTGGCTGCGTGCCACGAAGTTCTGGGGCAAGCTGTACCTCATCAACTTCATCATGGGTGTTGCCACCGGCATCGTCCAGGAGTTCCAGTTCGGCATGGCGTGGTCGGAGTACTCGCGCTTCGTCGGCGACGTCTTCGGAGCTCCGCTGGCGATGGAGGCGCTCATCGCCTTCTTCCTCGAATCGACATTCCTCGGTCTGTGGATCTTCGGCTGGGGCCGCCTCAACCGCAAGGTCCACCTCGGCGTGCTGTGGGCTGCTGTCATCGGCTCGTGGATTTCGGCCTACTTCATCATCGTGGCCAACTCCTGGATGCAGCACCCAGTCGGCGTTGAGATCATCGACGGACGACCGCAGATGGTCGATGTCGGCGCAGTGCTGATGAACAACACCGCCTGGGCTGCATATACCCACACCCTCGCCGGATCAGTTGCAGTCGGTGGCGCCTTCCTGCTCGGCATCGCCTGGTACCACCTGTGGCGCCGGCGGGTCGACGGCATCGACACCGTTGACGAGAAGACCGGCCGCGTCATCGTCGGCTCTGCTCCCGAGGTGCCTGGCCGCGACGAGAAGGACCACACCGTGTGGTACAAGTCCCTGCGCATCGGCGCCTGGGCTGCAGTCATTGCCTTCGTCTTCGTCGCCATCACCGGCGACATCCAGGCCAAGCTCATGTACGAACAGCAGCCGATGAAGATGGCGTCGGCAGAGGGCGCCTGCCACGACGGGAGCGAGTTCTCCGTGCTCACGATCGGCAACCTGGCGTCGAATCAGTGTGACGACGTCACCCCGGTCATCGAGGTCCCCGGACTGCTGTCCTTCCTGGCCAACGGCGACTTCAACACCGAGGTGCCCGGCGTCAACACCCTCATCCCTGAGTACCAGGAGAAATACGGCACGACGCTGCCGGAAGGTGAGATGTACGGCCCCTACTCCGGGCAGGAAGTCGATTACCAGCCGCTCATGATCGTCACCTACTGGGGCTTCCGCCTCATGATCGGCTTCGGCGTTCTCGGCGCAGCTGCGGCAGCCTACGCGCTGATCGTCACCCGCAAGGGCACCGTGCCGCGCTCGACGTTCCTCTCACGCCTGGCGCTGTGGGGAATCGCGGCACCGTTCATCGCGAACTCTGCCGGCTGGGTGTTCACCGAGATGGGCCGTCAGCCGTTCGTCGTCGCGCCGAACCCCGACCCGTCGGGAGTCGACGGGGTGTTCCTCTACACGGCGGCTGCGATCTCACCATCGGTCAGCGCAGCGGAGATGCTCTTCTCACTCATCGCGCTCACGCTCATCTACGGAGTGCTCATGGTCTTCGAGCTCAGGCTCATCATGGTTTACTCCCGCGGTGGCGTCGTCTCAGCCATGCCGGAGATCGACAAGGCCAACTACAAACCCACAGTCGACAAGAGTGACGACGACGTACTGTCGTTCGCGTACTAAGGGGAGAACATGGATCTTCTGCCGACAATCTGGTTCATTCTCATCGCCGTTCTCTGGCTCGGCTACCTGTTCCTCGAAGGATTCGACCTCGGCGTCGGGATGCTCCTCAAGGGCTTCTCCCGCGACGAGAAGGAGCGCCGCGTGCTGCTCAACACCATCGGGCCCGTCTGGGACGGCAACGAGGTGTGGCTGCTCACCGCTGGCGGTGCGACCTTCGCAGCTTTCCCCATGTGGTACGCATCGCTGTTCTCAGCGCTGTATCTGCCGCTGACGCTCGCGCTGCTGGCACTCATCCTGCGCGCTGTCGCCATCGAGTACCGCGGCAAGGTCCACACAGAGGCCTGGCGCAACGGCTGGACCTGGTGTCTGTCTGGCGGTTCCGCCCTCGCAGCTTTCTGCGTCGGTGCGATGCTGGCGCTGACCACCACCGGTCTGCCGCTCAACGAGAACGGTGACAACATCGGCGGTGCCTTCGCCTGGGTCAACATCTACGCCATCATCGGCGGACTCGGCGTCGTCGGGTTCTGCCTGCTGCACGGCCTGCTGTTCATCTCGCTCAAGACCGATGGAGAAGTCCGCTTCCGGGCACGCGCACTGGCCGCCAAGCTGGCCCCGGTGTTCCTGCTGCCGCTGGTCGCCTGGGTCATCATCGTCCAGGTCATGCACGGAGGACTCCTCGGCTGGGTCCTCATCGTCGTCGCCGCGGCAATGGCCGCCCTCATGTGGGTGCAGATCCGCCGCGGTTCCGAGAAGTCGGCCTTCTTCGCCCAGAGCCTCTTCCTCGCCGTCGGTGTCACCACCGTTTTCCTGGCGATCTACCCCAAGGTTCTGCCGTCGACGGTCGATGACAGCTTCTCGCTGACGGTCTCGAACGCCTCCTCCTCGGGATACACGCTCACCGTCATGCTCATCGTCGCGATCGTCTTCGTGCCGATCGTGCTGGCCTACCAGATCTGGAGCTACTCGGTCTTCGCCAAGCGTCTGAAGACCGAGCACATCCCGCCAGCCCACCAGGTGCCGGTCGCAATCCGCAGTCACCATCAGTGACCCGGACACAGCGCCGATCGCCTGTCGCCATAGCGCTCGCGGCCCCACAGGGCCGGCGGGCGCTATGGCTGCTCGGCCTCATCGCGGCAGCCCAAGCACTCGGCCTCATCCTCGTCGCTGACGGCATCGCCCGCGGCATCGTCGCAGCGATGGAAGGTCGGCCAATCACGATGGCCGCAGCGCTCGGCATCATCGGCGCCCTCATCCGCGGGCTGGCCACCTGGGCTTCGAAGACTGCCGGTGCGCGCGCTGCCGTGGGATTCAAGACCACGCTGCGCTCCCGCCTCGTTGACCGCAGCCTCGCCGGCTCGGGTCGAGACCTGCCGGCCTCAGACGGTGCCCTCGCGCTCACCGCGACCCGCACCCTCGATGATCTCGACGACTACTTCACCGGGGTGCTGCCCGCTCTGCTTGCAAGTGCGCTCATCCCCGGCCTCATCATCGTCCGGGTCCTCTTCACCGACTGGGTCAGCTCCCTCATCCTCATCCTGACCCTGCCGCTCGTGCCGATGTTCATGATCCTCATCGGCCGCTACACCGAGAACCGCGTCGCCGACGCCACGCGCGCCCTCGACCAGCTCTCGACCAACATCGTCGAACTCGCCCGCGGCCTGCCCGTCCTCGTCGGTCTCGGCCGGGTCACCGCCCAGACGGCTGCACTGCGGCGCATGAGCACCAGCTACCGCGCCACGACGATGCAGACCCTGCGCGTGGCCTTCATCAGCGCACTGGCATTGGAGCTCATCGCCACGATCTCCGTCGCGGTCGTCGCGGTCTTCATCGGCGTGCGCCTTGTCTACGGGCACATGGGCTTGGAAGCCGGGCTCTTCGCCCTCATCCTTGCCCCGGAGTGCTTCCTGCCGCTGCGCCGCCTGGGTGCTGCATTCCACTCGACTGAAAACGGTGTGGCCGCCTACGACCGTGTCACCGAGATGACCGATCACCCTGTCGCCGAGCGCATCGGACAGGAATCAGCATCTGAAATCTCGCAGACCGCCCCTGCCGGTGCACCGATTACCTTCGATGAGCTCAGCGTCTCCTACGCCTCCCGCCAGCAGCCGGCGCTGCCGCCGCTGACCGCCGAGGTGCCGAGCACCGGCCTCACCGCGGTCACCGGCACCTCAGGCTCGGGCAAGAGCACACTGCTCGGCGTGCTCGCAGGCTTAGTCCGCAGCACTGAGGCAGGGGAGTGCCGCATCACCGGCAGCCTGACCGGTGTCCCCGCCCGCGTGGCCTACGCCGGGCAGGGTCCGCGGATGTTCGAACCGACTGTCATCGAAGAGCTCTCGCTGTACGCCGGCCGGCAGCTCAGCGCCGAGGAGGCCGCCGAGATCTCAGCCGCGGCAGCTCTCGATGTCGACCCTGAGATGCCGTGCGCTGCGCTGAGCCCAGGGGAGCAGCGCCGACTGGCCATTGCCCGTGTGCGCGCCCAAGGCGACGCCGAACTCATCCTCGTCGACGAACCGACTGCCCATCTCGACGCAGCAGCGGCAGCCGCCGTCCGGCAGACCCTTCACCGACTCGCGCGCACTCGGCCGGTCATCGCCGCGACCCACGACTCGACCCTCGTCTCCGAAGCTGATGCACACATCCGCCTCACCCCTGCCTCGCGACCGGCTGTCACCGATCGGTCAGTCCCCGCGGCTTCTGCGGTCGACACCACGGCCGGTGATGTAGCCGCTCCGGCGAGCACCCGGGTGACGGCTCCAGCCGACGAGCAGACGGCTGTGGACGCAGTGCCGACGGGCACGCTGCTGCGTCGCCTGGCAGCGGCAGTCGACATGCGCTCGGTGAAGTTCTGGCTGGCAGTCTTCTACGGAGTCGCCGCAGTTGCCGCCGGTGCCGCACTCACCGGCGTGTCTGCCTGGCTCATCGTCCGCGCCTCGGCCCAGCCGCCGATCATGTACCTGCTCGTCGCGATCGTCGGCGTGCGATTCTTCGGACTGTCGCGCGCGGTGTTCACCTACCTGCAGCGACTGGCGCTGCACGATGCAGTGCTGCGCGCCCTCATCGACCTGCGCGAGCGGATGTGGACCGGTTTCGCCCGCACCGGCACCGCCAACCGCACCCTGCTGCGCGGCGATATCGCACTCACGCGATTCATCGCCGATGTCGACGACATCCGCGACATCGCACCCCGTGTCGTGCTGCCCCCAGTCGTCGCCCTCGGCGTGACGATCGCCGCTGTCGGAACCCTGGCTGTCATCGCCTGGGAAGCCGCACTCATCATGCTCGCCGGCGGCCTGCTGTGCCTGTGCGCCGCACCGTGGGTGACCCTGCGCGCCGACCGCACAGCCAGCAGCGCAACCCTGGCCGCCCGGCAGCGCGCTCTCGGTGTGCTCTCGCGCCTGCTCTATGCCCGCGAGGACCTCATCGCTGCAGGCCGCACCGAACCGGCAGCCGCACAGTTCGCGCACGCCGATACCTCGGCGGCGGCCTACGAATCAGCAGCGATCCGCGCCACGGGCCTCGGAGAGGGCATCATCACCGCAGTCGGCGTGCTCACCGGCATCATCATGATCCCGGTGCTCGCCGGACAGGTCGCAGCCGGTGAGCTCAGCGGCGAACTCCTCGCCGTCACCGTGCTGCTGCCGCTGGCACTCATCGACGCCTTCGCCGACTCGTTGACCGCGGTCCAGCAGTGGCCGGGGCTGGCCCGCATCCTCGCCCGCGTCGACGGCCTCGACCCGGCAGGTGAAGAAGGCGGGCTCGCCACAGGTGTGAGGCCCGAGCAGATCACGCAGCTGACCCTGTCGGACGTCTCGGCGCGCTGGCCGGGCACCCAGTCCGACGTCTTCACCGGCCTGAGCGCCGTGCTGCCCCGCGGCGGAGTGGCTGCTGTCACCGGGCCGTCAGGATCCGGTAAGACGACCCTGGTCAGCGTGCTGCTGCGCTTCCTCGACCCGCGCACCGGCCGCTACCAGCTCAACGACACCGACGCCCTGACCTGCCTGCCGATGGACTTGGCCGGGCGGATCTCCTGGTGCCCGCAGGAGGCGCATGTCTTCGACTCGACGCTGCGCGCGAACCTGCTCATCGCCCGGCCGCGCGAGGACAAACCCAGCGATGCCGAGCTGCTCTCCGCGCTCGAACGCGTCGGGCTCGGCGAGCTCGCCGCAGACATCGGACTCGACGAGCGCATCGGTGCCGGCGGCGGGCATCTGTCCGGCGGTCAGCGGCAGCGCCTCGCCGTGGCACGCACCCTGCTTGCCGACGCCGAGGTGGTGGTTCTCGATGAGCCGACCGCGCACCTCGACGAGGAGATGGCAGCCGCACTCATGGCCGACCTGCGCGGGGGACTGGCCGAGGAACTCGTCGTCCTCGTCACCCATGATCCGTCCCTCATCACCGAGACCGACGTCCCCGTCCAGCTGGCAGGCTGAACCCCTGCCCATCTCTGACACGGGCATGATAAGAGCCGGCTGAACAGGAGATCTCCTGCTCAACCGGCTCTTCTCAGAAGGTCAGTCGCGCTTGGTTCCGAACATGATCTCGTCCCAGCTGGGAACCGAGGACCTGCCGTTCTTCTTCTTCGGCTCCTCACCGGCTGGCTCTGCGCTCTCACCGGCATCAGCCTCGATACCCGAGGTGGACGCGCCGCTCTGCGGTTCGGCTGCGGCCGTGCTTCCCGTTTGTGGAGCGTCCGGCTGCGACGTCATGATCGGCTGCGTCGAATTGCGGCCATCGCTGACACCGGGCTCATCGAGAAGCGAGGGCTGATCATCGAAGATGTCGAATGTCGACTGCGCAGCACCGGCCGGTGCAGCATTCGACTGGCCGCTGCTGGGCTGCTCGGCCGGCAGCGGAAGACGGCCGGCATCATCGGCCTCGTCTGGGGCACTGAGCGCGGTATGGGCACCATCGGGCCGGGCGGCCGGCGCATCGGCAACGGCGTGCAGGCGACCACGGCTCTGCTGCTGGGGAGCCGGCTGCACCGGTGCGTCGGCAGCAGCGTCGACCGGATCGACGCCGGGAGCTGACTCACCGGTGCGCGGACCCTGCGAACCGAGCACGCCGTTCTCAGCACTGCGGCTGCGACGGCGGCGGAGGCTCTCAAGAATGCGGCCGGTCTCGGCCTGGTGGTCGCGCAGCGGCGTCGCATCCGAGCCGGAGGAGTCCTGGTGCTCGGCGTTGTAGGCACGTTCGCTGCCGGAACCGTAGTTCGGAATCGGCCCCGAATCCGTCGGACCGGAATCAGCCAGCCAACGGGCCTCATCGTCGAGCGGGATCATCGATCCACGTGAGTACTCCCAGCCGGCGCGGCGCCGGCGATCGGCGGCGATGAAGGACAGCTCGACGTACCAGCTGCCGGAATTCTGCTTCCAGGCATCCCAGGACATCGTCTCGATATCGACATCACGCAGCTTCAGGCGCTCTTCGCACAGGCGGACGAGCGGGGAGGGCGAATCATCGGGGGAGCTGTCCGGGTAGACGAGGGTTTCACGAGCCTGCCGGGAGATGTGCCCGCGCTCAGCGAGCACCGGATGCTCGTAGCGGCGGATGTGCTCCAGGGATTCCCCGGTGGTATCAGCGACCTCCTCGGCCGTCATGCCCGAGCGGATCATCGCCTGGATGTCTCGCGGACGGACGTGCTGGCCGTGACGCTGCTGCTTCTGCGCAGCCGAATCGATCCGGTGGGCGCGGATGGCGGCGTAGAGGCTTTCGTCGATCGGGAGGAGATAGTCATTGCCGGCGGCGTCGCTCAGCTGCAGGTGCTCGCCGTCGCTGTGCACACCGCGAAACGTCAGCTCCGTCATTGCCTCACCTTCCACATAATCCAGTTGAATCTGATCGTGTCACACCGTCGGCGGCAAACCGCGCAGATATGCGGGCGAGTCGTGAGACAGACGCTCCCACCAGCCTGACCGCCGTGGCGAGGGGCAGCCGAGGTCCTAGAATGGAGCCCGTGACCACTTCGAATCTCAAACCCTTTGACGCAGTCGTGCTCATGTCCTTCGGCGGGCCGGAACGCCCCGAAGACGTGCTGCCGTTCCTCCAGAACGTCACGCGCGGGCGCGGCATCCCAGACGAACGTCTCAACGAAGTCGGAGAGCACTACTACTCCTTCGGCGGCCGCTCACCGATCAACGACCAGAACCGCGCACTCAGATCTGCACTCGAAGAGGCCTTCGCCGCACGCGGAATCGACGCCCCAGTGCTGTGGGGCAACCGCAACTGGGACCCATTCCTGGCTGATGTGCTGCGCGAGCAGGCAGAAGAAGGAGCGCGAACCTTCCTTGCCATCGACACCTCGGCGTACTCCTCCTACTCCTCGTGCCGCCAGTACCGCGAAGACTTCGCTGGAGTGACGGCGCAGCTCGCTGAGGAAGGCATCGAGGTCGAGATCGACAAGATCCGCCAATACTACAACCACCCGGGATTCGCCCAAGCCGAACTCGATGCGGTGCGCGCTGCCCTGACTGACTTCCGTGCACAGGCCGGCGAGATCGACCCCGCCAAGCACCGGCTGCTCTACGTCACCCATTCGATCCCGAACGCCATGCAGTCGGCATCGGAGGTCCGCACCGCCGGCTACCAGGGTCAGCACCAGCAGCTCATTGACTGGATCGCCGGCCAGCTCGGCGACGAGCTGACGCTCGATTCCGAACTCGTCTACTGCTCCCGTTCCGGCCCGCCTCATGTGCCGTGGCTCGAACCCGACGTCAACGATCGGATGGAAGAGCTCAAGGCAGACGGCGTCGAAGGCGTCATCCTCGTGCCGATCGGATTCGTCTCCGACCACATGGAGGTCAAGTTCGACCTTGACACCGAGGCGAAGGAGACAGCCGACGAGCTCGGGATGGCCTTCACCCGTGCCGCCACCGTCGGTACGCATGAGGCCTTCGTCTCCGGTCTTGTCGATCTCGTCGAAGAACGAGCCGCCCAGCGCCGCGGTGAGGACGTCGAGTCTCCGGCGGTCACCCCAGAGGGTCCGCTGGTTCCCGGCAGCGGTGCCTGCTCGATCGAATGCTGCCGCGGCACGCGCGACAAGCCTGTTCTCCCGCAGTGGGAATCCGTCGCAGGCTGACCTCTCCCGCTGCTGCACACTCATGCCCTCACCTGCTGACAGGTGAGGGCATGAGCGTTCAGCGGTGCGAGCGCGGTGCCTGACTCGTCTGAGAGCGGGATCTCAGCGCTGGAGCCGAGCTCCGATGCTGGTCGGGGATGAACGGTGGCTCAGGGGAGGGGGACTCAGCTGTCGTTCGGATCCTCGATGATCGGGATCTGCCCGGTCTCGGTGGCCAGGACGCGCTTCATCTCACCGGTGTCGACATCATTGGCATCGGCCAGGTCGACGATTCCTTCGAGCTGCCCGACGAGGGATTCGACGAGATGCTCATTGTCCTCGCGGCGTGCCTGTGCGAGCTGCTCCTGCAGTTCACTGACGCGCTTATCAAGCTCATTCTCGAATTCGCTCATACAGTTTCCTTCTCGTTTCGACATCGGTGGATAAGGTCTCAGCTTACCCATCGTCTTCCCTTTGTGCCGCACACCGGCATCGTCTGAGTATCGATGTGGTGAATCACAAGTGTCTTTGCTGGCTTCCTGTTGCGAAATGACCCGATGGCGGGCACAATTCCATGAGATACAAAACGGTGTCACGACATAGGCATGAGTGGTACTCTATGGCGACCGTCCACTCCAATTCACATATCAGCGGAGAGTGATCAGGCCAGATGGCGACAGACTACGACGCACCTCGTAAGCAGGAAGACGAACTCAGCAGTGACTCCCTTGAAGAGCTGAAGGCTCAGCGAAATCAGCAGCAGGCCAGCCAGGTCGATGAAGACGAGGCGGTTGCAGCAGAAGGGTTCGAACTCCCGGGTGCCGATCTGTCCAACGAGGAGCTGTCGGTGCGCGTTCTGCCGAAGCAGAACGACGAGTTCACCTGCATGGAGTGCTTCCTTGTGCGGCATCACTCGCAGCTGGCCACCGATGAAGGCGGCGTGCCGATCTGCACCGACTGTGCCGGCTGAGCAGCGAGCGAGCTGAGAACAGACGATAGGAGCACCGGAATCCTGCGGGATTGCCGGTGCTCTTTCGCATTCAGTCGCTGCAGTGGCGCTGCATCAGCGCTGGGAGTTCAGTGCAGCAGCAAGCGCCTGCGGATCCTTCGATGAGACCAGCCAGTACGGCGTCGGGTCGTCTGGGTCGTCGATGATGACCTTGACCAGCAGCGGCTCCCACGGCCGGAGCATGAGGAAGGCAAGCGCATCGAGCAGCGGCCCGCGCTCGGCGAACGACTGCGCCTTGTCACACGGCTGAGCCTCAGCGATGAAGCTGCGCTCGATATGCGCCGGACCGGCGATGAACTCCGTGTCGCTGACGATGATGACAGCCGACGCCGACCGCAGCCACACGGCCACGAGTGCGAAGACGACGATGGGAACCACGATCGCACCCCAGCTCCAGACGGGGAAGACGATCGCTGCAGTCATCGCGGACAGAAACGCAGCAACGAACCACCAGCCGAAGGTCGGCCAGAGCCGTTCACGGTAGCGCACAGTGTTCGAGGAATCAGTCGTGGCGGGCATGCCTCAAGTATCCCACAGACCAGCGACCGGCAGCAGTCAGGGCAGGTCGGGCAGAACCGGACGCCGCGAGACGGTGGCACTGGCTCGGGTACCGGGCTAAAGTGCGTCAATGTGGCATATGAAGAACTGCGGATAGAGATCAGACAGCTCGACCCGGACATCGCCCTGCCCTGCTACGGACACCGCGGCGACGCCGGGGCTGACCTGTGCGCAACCGAGGACGTCGTGCTCGAACCGGGCCAGCGCCGCGCAGTGGGCACCGGCATCGCGATCGCCCTGCCAGAGGGCTATGCCGGATTCGTGCACCCGCGCTCCGGCCTCTCCACCAAGCACGGGATCACCGTCGTCAACAGCCCCGGCACCATCGACGCCGGGTACCGCGGAGAGATCAAGGTGCCGCTCATCAACGTCGACCCGCACGCCGCCTACACGATCCGCCGCGGCGACCGCATCGCCCAGCTCATCATCCAGCGGGTCATCCACGCCGACTTCTGCCTCGTCGACAGCCTGGAGGACTCCGAGCGCAGCGACCGCGGCTTCGGATCCACCGGAGGCTTCACCGCCGGCGAGCACGATCCGCGGCACTGACCATCCGTCAGAGGACTACACCGACGACCATCCGCTGAGGAAGGAACCATGGGACTGTTCGACATTTTCTCCAAGAAGAAGCGCAGCGACGACACCGACGAGGAACTCGACACCACCGCTGAGACCGTCACCGACGACGACGTCGCAGACGACGAGCCCACCGTCGCCGACAGCTCTGACGACAGCGACGAGCCGGAAGGCCCCTTCGCCGCAGCCGAAGCAGCCGAGGATGACGACGACGAAGACGAGGAGTTCGCCAAGGCCGCTCCGCTCGACCGCGATGAGAAGGGCCCCTTCGACTCGGAAGAGGAGTTCCCCGACGTCCACCGCATCGACCTCGGCGCCCTCCAGGTGCCGGTGCGCGACGGCATGCAGATGCGCCTGGACGCCGAAGAGAAGACCAACAAGATCGTCGCCGTGACGATCCAGCACAGCGGCGGCGCCCTGCAGCTGCAGGTCTTCGCCGCACCCACCTCCGAAGGCGTGTGGAACTCCGTGCGCGGCCAGATCGAGGACAACATCAGCCAGCGCGGCGGGCAGACCGATGAGCTCTACACCGAACTCGGCCGTGAGCTGCTCACCCGCATCCCGGCCACCGCACCCGATGGCCGCAAGGGACTGCGCATCGCCCGGTTCGCCGGCGTCGACGGACCGCGCTGGTTCATCCGCGGCGTGTTCTCCGGCAAGGCGATCGACGATGAGGAGGTGCGTGCACTGTTCGTCGAGCAGTTCCGCAACATCGTCGTCCACCGCGGCACCGAGCCGATGCCGCCGCGCGAGCTGCTGCCGCTGACCGCACCGCAGATGCAGAAGGCCGAAGACTCAGCCGAGGAAGCCGAGAAGAAGGACGACATCAATCCCTTCGAACGCGGCCCCGAGATCACGGAAGTCCGCTGACCCCCACGCCCATGCTGCTCACGCGCTTCCTCGAACGATTCGGCTCAACGGACTCGACTGACGCCGAGGACGTCCACCGCCGGCTGTCCCATCTGGAGGGCACGACCCCGATCGCTGAGATCACCGCGCGCCGTGAGGTGACCGTCGGCGGGGTCGTCGTCGCACTCACCCGGTCTGTGCCGCAGTCCAGCCCGCGCCTGGACATCAGCGTCTCCGACGGCACCGGGATCGTCCATGCCCGCTTCCTGGGCATGCGCGACATCCCCGGCATCACCGCCGGACGCACCCTGCTGCTGACCGGCTGCTTCACCCTCAGCGACTCGACGGTGCTGACAGCGCTCAATCCGCGCTACGAGCTCATCGACACTCAGTCGGACTGATCCTCAGCCGTCTCGCGCTCATGGTGTGGCCGTCATCGGTGCGCAGCAGATTCTGCAGACGGTCGTGCTGATCCGGTGAGGTGATGAAGAACAGCTCATCGCCGTCATCGACGACATCGTCAAACGACGGGGCGAAGGCCTTCTCATTGCGCACGATCGCCACCAATGCGGTGTCCGGCGGCCAGGAGATCGCCCCGATCCGCTTGCCGACCGCCGCCGACTTCTCGTGCACGGTGAACTCCATGAGCGTGGCCTGCCCGCGCTCGAAGCTCATGAGGTGGACGAGGCCGCCGACCTCGACGGCCTCCTCGACGAGCGCGGTCATGAGCCGCGGGGTCGACACGGCGACATCGACGCCCCAGTTCGAGTCGAACAGCCACTCATTGCGCGGGTTGTTCACCCGCCCGATCGTGCGCGGGACCCCGAACTCCATCTTCGCGATGAGGCTGAGCACGAGATTCGTCTTGTCATCACCGGTGGCGGCGACGACGACATCAGTCTCCTCCAGCCCGGCCTCTGCCAGGCCGCTGAGCTCGCAGGCATCGGTGAGCAGCCACGAGGCACCGGGCACCTTGTCGTGGCGCACGGCGTCCTTGTTCTTGTCGACGAGCAGCACGTCATGACCGTTGTCGAGCAGCTCCCGGGCGACCGAACGGCCGACTGAGCCGGCTCCGGCGATGAGGATCTTCACTCTTCTTCCTCCTCGGTGATCGGCTCGTCGAGAATCTGCGTGACACGGTCGAGGACTGCGTGCTCGCACATGATGTGCACAAGGTCCCCATCCTGGATGAGGGTCTCGGGGCGTGCGAGCATCCCCTCACCCAGCCGCGTGATGTAGGCGACCCGGCCGGGGATCGCGTCTTCCACCTCGGCGACGGGGCGCGCGATCCAGTCCGGGTGCAGGTGCACCTCGGCGAGCACCATCCGGCCAGACGGGTCGCGGAACTCCGTGGCTGCGCCCTGCGGGATGAGCTTGCGCATCATCCGGTCGGCCGTCCAGCGCACGGTGGCCACCGTCGGGATGCCGAGGCGCTCGAACACCTCGGCGCGCAGCGGATCGTAGATGCGGGCGGCGACATTGCGCACCCCGAAGGTCTCACGCGCCACACGCGCGGCGAGGATATTGGAGTTGTCGCCGCTGGAGACCGCCGCGAAGGCATACGCCTCGCCGGTGCGGGCACGCTCGAGCGTGTCGCGGTCGAAGCCGAGGCCGGTGATCGTCGAACCGGAGAAGTCCTGGCCGAGCGCGCGGAAGGAATCGGGGTCGCGGTCGACGACGGCAACCGTGTGGCCGCTGGCGTCGAGGGCGCGTGCGAGTGAGGCGCCGACGCGCCCGCATCCCATGACGACGAAGTGCATCCCTGACCTCTTCCTGCGCCTGCGGCCGTGCGGTTGAAGCCCGGCCGTGCTCTACGATTGAGCACGTGGCACGTAATATTTCGTCTGCCGTCAAAAGACTACTCGTTGGACGGCCCTTCCGCAGTGACCGGCGCAGGCCTGTGCCGCTGCGCAAGCGCCTGGCGATGCCGGTCTTCGCCTCCGACATGCTGTCGTCGGTGGCCTATGCGCCTGACGAGATCCTGCTGGCCCTCTCACTGTCCGGTCTCGTCGCGCTGACCGTCTCGCCGTGGATCGGCCTGGCCGTCGGCGTCGTCATCCTCGTCATCGTCTGGTGCTACCGCCTCAACCTGCGCGCCTACCCCGGCGGCGGAGGCGACTACGAGGTCGCCGGCAAGAACCTCGGCGTGCGCGCCGGCCGGGCCGTCGCGGCCTCCCTGCTCATCGACTACGTGCTGACCCTGGCGGTGTCGATGACGATGTTCGCCTCCTATGTCGGCTCGATCGTCCCGGAGCTCAAACCTCACCGCATCATCGTCTCCGTCATCGGCATCGTCGTCGTCACCGTGCTGGCCCTGCGCGGAACCCGCACCGCCCCGAAGCTGCTTGCCATCCCAACCTACCTTTTCCTCGCCGCAGTCTTCCTCACCCTCATCGTCGGCGCCTACCGGGTCCTCACCGGCGACACGCCGATCGCTGTCACGAGTGACTACTGGGTGCTGCCGCGGACGGACTTCGACACGCCGCTGTTCGGGCTGGCTGCCGTGTTCATCGTGCTGCGTGCCTTCACCTCCGGTTCGGTCGCCCTGGCAGGTGTGCAGACCGTCGCCACCGCCGTGCCCCGCTTCACCTCCCCGCGCGGGCACAATGCCGGCCGCACCCTGCTGCTGACCGGTGCGCTGTCGGCCACGATGCTCATCGGCATCACCTGGCTCAGTTCGGTCATCGGTATCAAATTCGTCGCCGAACCCCACATCTACCTGCTCAACCGGGCCGGCACCCCCATCAGCGCCGACTACGTCCAGGACCCGGTTCTCGGCCAGCTCGCCCACGCGGTGTTCGACGACGTGCCCGTGCTGCCCTCGATCGTGGCCGCAGTGGCAGCGCTTGTGCTCATGGCGGCAGCCAACACCGCCGTCGAGGGATTCCCCGGGCTGGCCTCGCGGCTGGCCCGAGACAGCTTCCTGCCCCGCCAGCTGGCTACCCGCGGTGACCGGCTGACCTTCTCCAACGGCATCCTGCTGCTCTCCGGGGCTGCGATCGTCCTCGTCGTCGCCTTCCGCGCCCGGGTGCCCGACCTCATCGAGCTCTATCTCGTCGGCGTGTTCTTCGCCTTCAGCCTCGGCCAGCTGGGCATGATCCGGCACTGGACCGACCGGATCCGCACGATGGTCACCTCCCCGACGCGCCGGCGGATGCAGGCCAACCGCGTCATCAACACCGTCGGATTCGTCCTCGTCACCCTAGTCCTCGTCGTCGTCATCATCACGAAGTTCGCCGGCGGCGCCTGGATCGCCGTCGCCGCGATCGCCGTGCTCTACGCGCTCATGGGCCTCATCCACCGCCACTACGGCCGTGTCGCCTCCGAACTCGCCCCCGAAGAGGACGCCTCGGACACCACCCTGCCGCCGAACACCCGCGCGGTCGTCATCATCACCCAGATCCACAAGCCGGCACTGCGCGCGCTCAGCTATGCGAGGGCCAGCCGCCCGACCTCGGTGCAGGCGATCACCGTCGCCGTCGACGAGGATGCCGCCGAGGCGCTGCAGCGCGAATGGGACGAGATGAACCTGCCGGTGCCGCTGACGATCCTCGACTCGCCGTATCGCGAACTCGTCCGCCCGGTCATGAACCACATCGCCGACATGCGCCGGCACCACCCCAACGACCTCATCGACGTCTACATCCCGCAGTACATCGTCGGCCGCCGCTGGGAGAACATCCTGCACAACCAGACGGTGCTGCGGCTGAAGTCGCGGCTGCTCATCGTGCCCAATGTCGTCGTCTCGATCGTGCCCTGGCGGCTGCGCTCCTTCACCCGCAACCAGGACGTCCTCATCCGCCGGGTCGGCGACATCGACCACGACGTCATCGGCCGGGAGCAGCGATGAGCCCCGCCGCCGAGTCGGTGGCCGGCGATGCAGTCGAGCTCACCGTCGACAAGCAGGTGGGGGAGGGCTACGGGCTGGCCCGCCACGACGGCCGCGTCGTCTTCGTCTCCGGTGCCATCCCCGGCGAACAGGTCCGCGCCGAACTCACCCAGGTCAAGAAGCGCATGGCCTACGCCCGCACCACCGAGGTGCTCCAGCCCAGCCCGCACCGGGTTCCCGACCGCCGGCTGGCCTGGGGTGCCGCCGGGGTCGGCGGCGTTGAGTTCGCCCACGTCGACCTGCCCCACTCACGGCAGCTCAAGACCGATGCCGCCGCCGAGCAGCTCGCCCGCCTCGGCGGGCTTGAGGACACCGGGCTGAGCATCGCGGCAGCCCCAAGTGAACAGGCAGCCGAAGCAGCCGATCCAGGTGCGGCGGCGACGACGGCCGGCACCGCCTGGCGGACCCGCGTGCAGCTGGCCGTCGAAGCCGATGGCACACCGGGCATGCGGGCGGCCGGCTCCCACACGGTCATCCCGGTGGACACGGTGCCCCTTGCCGTGCCGGTCCTCGACGACCTCGGACTGCACACCCTGCGCCTGCCGGGACTCGAGCGCATCGAACTCACTGCCTCCCACGCCTCAGGCGCGGTCGTCCTGCACACCCGGCCCGGAGCCGAACTCGACCCGCGCGCGGTCGAATCCGTCGCCGCCCGGCTGGGGGAGCAGGACGGGCAGTGGTCGCTGCTGCACCGCAGCGGCCAGCCGGTCCGCCGCGGTGGGCGGGTTGGCAGCAAGTCGGCCCGCAACCGCGGTGGCGGCAGCCGGCTGGAGGTGCTCACCGGCAGCGGTGAAGTCACCGAGCGCCTGCACCTCGACACGCCCGGCGGGAGGCTGAGGCGGGACTTCCGGCTGCGCGCCGATGGGTTCTGGCAGGTCCACGTCGATGCCGCAGCCGTGCTCGCCGGTCAGGTCGTCGAGGCTGCCGCAGGCGCCAGCCGGGTGCTCGACCTGTACTGCGGCGCCGGCCTGCTCGCCTGCGCTGTCGGCGCAGCCCACGACGTCCCGGTCACCGGTCTGGAGGGTTCGCCGGAGGCGATCGCCGCCGCCCGGGCCAACAGCGCCGACCTCGACGCCGATTTCGCCGTCGCCCGCATCGATCGGCTGCGCGAACTGCCCGCGGCCGACGTCATCGTCCTCGACCCGCCCCGCGCCGGGGCCGGACCTGCCGTGACCGACGCGCTGACCGCCTCGGGCGCGGAACGGATCGTCTACGTCTCCTGTGACGCCGGCACCTTCGCCCGCGACGCCCGGGCGCTGACCGCCGGCGGGTTCACACTGGCCAGCTGCCGCGGATTCGACCTGTTCCCGCTGACCGCGCACGCCGAATTCGTCTCCGTCTTCACCCGGTGAGCAGGTGTCCGGAAAGCCTCCGAGCTGGTGGAAACGCGTGTGCGGATGCGGTAAGATTTATCTTGATATCAAGATAAATTACGGCACAGTTCTGTGACGTAATCGCGTGGCGGGCCAGTCCGTGCGGCTCGCCGCGGATCAGCAAGTCGTGTGCCACGGAAGAGGAGAGTCACGATGAGTAACGTTGACAGTTTCGGCTCGAAGGGCACCCTGGAGGTCGGCGGCAAGTCCTATGAGATCTACCGCCTGAACTCGGTCGAGGGCTCTCAGAAGCTGCCGTTCAGCCTCAAGGTGCTGCTGGAGAACCTGCTCCGCACCGAGGACGGCGCCAACATCACCAAGGACCACATCAACGCACTGGCCAACTGGGACGCCTCGGCTGAGCCGAGCACCGAGATCCAGTTCACCCCGGCACGCGTCGTCATGCAGGACTTCACCGGTGTGCCCTGCATCGTCGACCTCGCCACCATGCGCGAGGCCGTCAAGGACCTCGGCGGCGATCCGTCGAAGATCAACCCACTCGCCCCGGCTGAGCTTGTCATCGACCACTCCGTGCAGATCGACGCCTTCGGCTTCGAAGACGCCATCGAGCGCAACATGGACATCGAGTACGAGCGCAACGGTGAGCGCTACCAGTTCCTGCGCTGGGGCCAGACCGCCTTCGACGACTTCAAGGTCGTCCCGCCCGGTATGGGCATCGTCCACCAGGTCAACATCGAGTACCTGGCCCGCGTCGTCATGGCCCGCGAGGTCGACGGTGTCACCCGCGCCTACCCCGACACGCTCGTCGGCACCGACTCGCACACGACGATGGTCAACGGCCTCGGCGTGCTCGGCTGGGGTGTGGGCGGCATCGAAGCGGAGGCCGCGATGCTCGGCCAGCCGGTCTCGATGCTCATCCCGCGCGTCGTCGGCTTCAAGCTCACCGGTGAGATCCCCTCCGGTGTCACCGCCACCGACGTCGTCCTCACGATCACCGACATGCTGCGCCAGCACGGCGTGGTCGGCAAGTTCGTCGAGTTCTACGGTGAGGGCGTCGGCGCTGTGCCGCTGGCCAACCGTGCGACCATCGGCAACATGAGCCCCGAGTTCGGCTCGACTGCTGCGATGTTCCCGATCGACGAGGTCACCGTCGACTACCTGCGCCTGACCGGCCGCGACGAGGACCAGATCAACCTCGTCGAAACCTACGCCAAGGAGCAGGGACTCTGGCACGACCCGTCGAACGAGGTGGAGTACTCCGAGTACCTCGAGCTCGACCTCTCGACGGTGGTGCCCTCGATCTCCGGCCCGAAGCGTCCGCAGGACCGCATCGAGCTGTCGGATTCGAAGGAGCAGTTCCGCAAGGACATCCACAACTACGCCAAGCCCGGCGAAGAGGACAAGTCCGCCAGTGTCGCCATGGGCGACGGACGCAACTTCGAGCTGGCCAACGGTGCCGTGGCGATCGCGTCGATCACCTCGTGCACCAACACCTCGAACCCGTCGGTCATGATGGCTGCCGGCCTGCTGGCCCGCAACGCCCGCAAGCGCGGCCTCAACACCAAGCCGTGGGTCAAGACCTCGGTCGCACCGGGCTCGAAGGTCGTCACCGACTACTACGAGAAGTCCGGCGTCATGGAGGACCTCGAAGCGCTGAACTTCTACACCGTCGGCTACGGCTGCACCACCTGCATCGGCAACTCCGGTCCGCTGGAGTCGGAGATCTCCGAGGCGATCCAGGACAACGACCTCTCGGTCACCGCAGTGCTCTCGGGCAACCGCAACTTCGAGGGCCGCATCAGCCCTGACGTCAAGATGAACTACCTGGCCTCGCCGCCGCTCGTCATCGCCTACGCGCTGGCCGGCACGATGGACTTCGACTTCGAGAACCAGCCGCTGGGCAAGGACGAAGACGGCGTCGACGTGTTCCTCAAGGACATCTGGCCGACTCCCGAGGAGATCGAGCGCACGATCGACGAGTCGATCGACACCAGCATGTTCACCAAGGAATACGGCACCATCTTCGATGGCGACGAGCGCTGGCAGCAGCTCGAGACCCCCTCGGGCGACCTGTTCGAGTGGGACGACGAGTCCACCTACGTGCGCAAGCCGACCTACTTCGACGGCATGACGATGGACCCGGAGCCCATCGAGGACATCTCCGGTGCCCGCGTGCTCGCGCTGCTCGGCGACTCGGTCACGACCGACCACATCTCCCCGGCAGGTTCCTTCAAGGCCGACACCCCGGCCGGCAAGTACCTGCAGGAGCACGGTGTTGAGCGCAAGGACTTCAACTCCTACGGCTCGCGCCGCGGCAACCACGAGGTCATGATCCGCGGAACCTTCGCCAACATCCGTCTGCAGAACCTGCTGCTCGACGGCGTGCAGGGCGGATTCACCCGCGACTTCACCCAGGAGGGCGGACCGCAGACGACGATCTACGACGCCTCGGTCAACTACCAAGAGCAGGGCATCCCGCTCGTCGTCATCGGCGGCGCCGAATACGGCACCGGCTCCTCGCGCGACTGGGCTGCCAAGGGCACCAAGCTGCTCGGCGTCTCGGCCGTCATCGCCCAGAGCTTCGAGCGCATCCACCGCTCGAACCTCATCGGCATGGGCGTGCTGCCGCTGCAGTTCCCGGCCGGTGAGTCGGCAGAGTCCCTCGGACTCGACGGCACCGAGACCTACGACATCTCCGGAGTGTCGGCCATCAACGACGGCGACATCCCGAAGACCGTCAAGGTCACCGCGAAGAAGGACAGCGGCGAGACCGTCGACTTCGACGCTGTCGTGCGCATCGACACCCCGGGTGAAGCCGACTACTACCGCAACGGCGGCATCCTGCAGTACGTGCTGCGCTCGCTCGTGCGTCAGTGACGCCAACCGCAGGATGACAGTGCAGCAGGCCTGACCTGCAGCGCTTGAACCGGCACAGCAACGGCCGGAGCACCACCAGGTGCTCCGGCCGTTCTGTGTGAACGCGTCTCGTGTCCACCTGGATACGAGCGTCCAAAAGAGTAGACTTGACGTTCTGACCGTATGAAATCGGATATGACGCATGTGTGTCAGCTGCCGATGAGGAGCAGCGTAAAGGAGCCGACAACCGTATGACCTTCCTGGAGAACATCACTTCGCCAGCGGATGTCAGACAGCTCAGCACCGCCGAGTGCCAGGTGCTGACGAAGGAGATCCGTGACTGCCTCATCACCACCGTGGCGCAGACCGGAGGCCACCTCGGCCCCAATCTCGGCGTCGTCGAGCTGACCACCGCAATCCACCGGGTCTTCGAGTCCCCGCGTGACACGATCCTCTTCGACGTCGGCCATCAGAGCTACGTCCACAAACTGCTCACCGGCCGCTACCCGGAGTTCTCCACACTGCGCCAGCGCGGCGGCATCTCCGGCTACCCGTCCCGAGCCGAATCCGAACACGACGTCATCGAGAACTCGCACGCCTCCAGCTCGCTGTCCTGGGCCGACGGCATCGCCAAGGCCCGCCAGCTGACAGGGGAGCAGGACCGGCACGTCGTCACCGTCATCGGCGACGGTGCACTCACCGGCGGCATGGCCTGGGAGGCGCTGAATACGATCGCGGCTGATAAGTCCCAGCCGCCGCGCAAGCTCATCATCGTTGTCAACGACAACGGCCGCTCGTATGCCCCGACCGTCGGCGGCTTCGCCGAGCATCTCGACTCGCTGCGCACCTCATCGCAGTACGAGAAGTTCCTCTCCTGGGGCAAAGAGCGCCTGCAGCAGTCCGGGCCTCCCGGCCGGGCCGCCTATTCGGCGATGCACGGCATGAAGAAGGGCCTCAAAGACATGATGGCCCCAGCCGAGACCGGCATGTTCGACGAACTCGGCATCAAATACGTCGGACCTGTCGACGGGCACGACCTCGACAGCCTCGAACGCGCCCTGGCCAAGGCCAAGGACTACGATCAGGGCCCGGTCATCGTCCACGCACTGACCCAGAAGGGCTACGGGTACGCCCCGGCGATGGCCGACATGGACGATCAGTTCCATGCCGTGGGCGTCATCGACGCCGAGACCGGCCGCTCACAGCCGTCGAAGTCGACGTCGTGGACGTCGGTGTTCGGAGACGAGATCACCCGCATCGCCCGCGAGCGCAAGGACATCGTCGCGATCACCGCGGCCATGCTCATCCCGGTCGGCCTCAAGCGCTTCGCTGAGGAGTTCCCCGAGCGTGTCTTCGACGTCGGCATCGCCGAACAGCACGCCGTCGCCTCGGCCGCCGGACTGTCCTACGGCGGACTGCACCCGGTCGTGTGCCTGTATGCCACCTTCCTCAACCGCGCCTTCGACCAGCTGCTCATGGATGTGGCCCTGCACAAGCAGGGAGTCACCTTCGTCCTCGATCGCGCCGGCATCACCGGCCCTGACGGTGCCAGCCACCACGGCATCTGGGACATCGCGATGCTCCAGGTCGTGCCCGGCCTGCAGCTGGCCGCTCCGCGCGATGCCACCCGGCTCGTCGAGGAGTTCAACGAAGCAGTCGCGATCGAAGACGCCCCGACCGTCGTGCGGTTCTCCCGCGGTTCGGTCGGCAACGACATCGAGGCGCTGTCGCGGACCGAGGACGGTGTCGACATCCTCGCCGAACCCGCTGACGGCCTTGATCGCGACGTGCTTATCGTCTCTGTCGGCGCGCTGGCCGATCGTGCCCTGGCGCTGGCCGAGGAGCTGCGGCAGCGTGCGATCGGCGCGACGGTCATCGACCCGCGCTGGGTGCTGCCGGTACCGGATTCGGTACTGACGATGGGCAAGGACCATGCGCTCGTCGCCGTCGTCGAGGACGGTGTGAAGATCGGCGGCATCGGTTCGCAGATCCGCCAGGATCTGCGCGATGAGGATTCGCGCACCGGTGTGGTCGAACTCGGTGTGCCCGATGAGTTCCTGCCGCACGGCACGCGTGAAGAGATCCTCGAATACGCCGGCCTGTCGGTGCCGGACATGCTCGACAACACTCTGCACATGCTGCCCCCGCATCTGGCTGAGCGCGCCCATCGGGCCAGCCGCCGCGCCATGTGAGGAACCAGCCGTCATCGCATCAGATGACGGGTTGTGCTGAGTCAGATCTCAGCTGGTGGCGTTGCCGGCTGCGTGTGCCGCCTCGGCGAGCACCTCGGCGGTGCGCTCGATCTGCCACGGCCTAGCTGAGTTGGCCGCCAGATAGGCTTCGACATCGGTGACATCGCCGACCGTCCGCTCAGACGCCAGCGACTTCACGATCCGCGGGGTCAGCAGCACGTCATGGGGCATCTCCAGCTCATCTGCGACAGCTCCCACGGCAGCGCGCATCTTCTCCGATCGCGCCTTGGCGACCTCCCGGTCGGCGCGCGGACCCGTCTTGGGCTGCGGCTGACGGCGCGGCGGCAGCTCAGAATCCGGCAGCGCATCGGCACGCTGCAGGGAATGCAGCACATTCGCCGCCGCCCGTCCGGAGAGCTCCTTGCCACCAGGCAGCCGGTAGATGTCATCGATCGTGCGCACCTTCGGATCCGTCAGGGCCACGAGCAGCCGATCGCGCAGCAGCCGGGTCGGTGCGATGTCGCGGCTGGAGGCTGCCGCATCCCGGTCGAGCCACAGCTGCCGGGCCCGGGCGAGAGCGCGGCGTGACTTCACCGTTCCCAGACCGCTGATCCGCCGCCACGGTTCGGCATGGACGCGCCGCTGGAAACCGAGCAGATGCTCGAACTCCTGCCGGGCGAACTCGTCCTTGCCGGTCTCACGCAGCTGGCGCGCCAGAGATTCGCGCAGCTCGATGAGCACCTCGACATCAAGGGCGGCATAGTTGAGCCAATCCAAGGGCAGAGGGCGCTTCGACCAGTCGACATAGGAGTGCTCCTTGGCCAGGCGCACACCGAGCTCATTGCCGACCAGCGCGGCAAGCCCGAAACGCTCGGCACCGAGCAGCCGGGCGGCCAGCTCGGTGTCGAACAGCGCCGAGGGCGTCATCCCGCGATCGGCCAGGCACGGCAGGTCCTGGGTCGCAGCATGCAGGATCCACTCGACACCGCTGAGCGCGGCATCGACCTGCCTGAGGTCCGGCAGCGCCTCGGGGTCGATGAGCACGATCCCACTGTCGGTGCGCTTGAGCTGGATGAGAAACGCCCGATCCCCGTAGCGGATGCCGGAAGCGCGTTCGGCATCGACAGCCACCGGTCCGGTGCCCGAAGCCAGCAGATGGGCGACCTCGTCAAGGGAGGTCGTGGTGTCGATGACCTCAGGAACACCGCCGGCAGGGCGGGCGAGCAGGGGCAGATTCTCGTCGACGTGGCGTGAGCTCACCGGCGTCGCCCCGGCAGCGGCGTCACGCCTTCGGGAACAGGGGGCAGACCGGCGACCATGCCGATGAGGTCGATCCAGGCATCGACGTGGTTGCCCATCTCCTCGGGATCCTCAACGACCGGGGTCCAGGAGGCGCGCAGCTCCAGATCGACCGTCCACGGCCGGCCGGCCAGGGTTCCGAAGCTCTCGGACATCACACGCGTTGTGGTGCCGCCTGCCTTGGCGATCTCGCAGTCGTGGGTCTCCAGCGCCTCGGTCAGCCATGACCAGGCGACCGGGCCGAGCATCGCCTCATTGCCCATCTCAGCCTCAAGCTCCGCGCGGATGTAGCTCACCAGCCGGAACTCCCCTTCCCACTCCTCAGGGCGGGCGGGGTCGTAGAGCAGCACGATCCGGCCGGTGGCCAGCTCCTCGATGTCCTCGCCGGTGGCCGCCTGGAAGGCCTCATCGGCACGAACCTCGGCACCGAGGGCGATCGCGTAGGGGGCCAGCTTCGAGGGGGCGGGGATCTCGCTGACTTCGATGCGCGCATCCTCGCGCGGTGAGCGCAGCACATCGGCTGCGCGGGCGAAGACCTGCGGGATCCGGTTGAGCGGTGATGGGGCTATCACACTTCACACTGTAGGTCGAGGCACTGACAACAGCGAGCGTCCACGCCGGGCACGTCGCGGCTGAATGGCATCGACCACCGGAGCCGGGACTAAAGTGGCGGCAAGGAATGTTACGGCAGACAGGACGAAAGGAGACCGCTGCCGATGAGCGCAGACCCTGAGGATTTCAAGCACGCCTTCCGGCACCACCCCGCCGGAGTCGCCGTCATCACCGCACAGTCACCAGACGGGCCGATCGGCCTGACGGTCTCCAGCCTCGCCAGCGTCACCCTGCAGCCGCCGATGCTGCACTTCTCCGTCTCCACCGCCCGCTACTCAGCCTCCCGGCTGCTCGGTGCCGAGACCTTCGTCGTCAACACCCTCGGTGCTGAACACGCCGAGATCGCCCGCGCCTTCGCCCGCTCCGATGGCCCGCGCTTCACCCCTGAACAGGGCTTTGCGACCCTGGAAGGCGGCGACCCGTACCTGCCCGGCGCCCACGCTGTGCTGCACTGCCGCTTCGCCTCCCAGACGCCGGCAGGCGACTCAACCGTCTGCGTCGGAGAGATCACCGACATCATCACCGCAGAGCCCGGCCGGGCACTCGTCTACGTCGACCGCGAGTTCTACGCCCTCGACGCCGCCGACCGGATCTGAACTGACCTGCGCACGACCCGTCACTGACACCGCCACTGCAGGGAGGGGACCATGTCCCGGAAGTTCCTGCCCCAGCTCGCCTTCACCGGTGCACTCACCGCTGCCGCCGCCGTCGCCGGCTCGGTCGCGACACGCGCCGGTCTCGATGACTACGACAAGCTCGACAAGCCGGACTTCACTCCGCCCAGTGAGGTCTTCCCGATCGCCTGGACGACGCTGTACGCCGATATCGCCGCCACCACCGCCCACGCGCTGAAGAAGGCCCGCACCGAGAAGGAGCGCCGCCGTCTCGTCGGCGAACTGGTCTTCAACCTCGGGCTCAACGCCGGCTGGTCGATGGCGTTCTTCGGCGGCAAGCGCCGCTGGACGGCCACCGGTGTCGCTGTCGCGCTCACGGCATCCTCGGTCTCCCTCGCCCGCCAGGTCGGCAAGCAGGAACCGGCAGCTGGCTGTGCGCTGGCCCCGTACCCGGCGTGGTGCGCCTTCGCCACCGTGCTGTGCGCCTCGGTCGCCGCCCGCAACGACTGAACTCTCAGAACCGCAGCACCTGCACCCCGGCATGATCCGTCATGCCACTGGGTGCCGGTTCGTCTGTGCGCAGCAGCGTGAAACCGGGCCCGAGGCGGGAGCCACCGAGGGTGAGGAGGAAGGTCCCGTCGACCACGGGGTCAGGTGGCTCGCCAGCGGAGGCGGCCACCGCCTCGGCGGTGGTGATCATGAGGTTGACGGCGTGACACGGTCGGGGCAGCTCGACGAGCTCCGTCACTGCGGCACCGTCGAAGACGCACGCCTGACCGTCGGCTAGGGCGAACCGGGTGCGGTCGATGTCGAGGACGACATCGGCGCCGATCGGCCGGAAGATCCGGCGCATGCCTGGCAGCGCTGAGAACGCAGCGGGCCGCTCCAAGGATGCGATCGACAGCCGCCAGGCAGGAAGCCCGGGCGTCAGTGCCGCGGAAGCATCGAGGGAGACGAGCTCGACGGTCGAACCGGCCCCATTGGCCCAGGGGGCGGCCGGCTGGTCGGCATAGGTAGCGATCGGTGTCAGCTCACGTGTCATACCGCCAGCCTAGACGCCGGTACCGGTGCCCGTGAGACGGGCTGTTCTGGAGGGCGAACGGTTTTCTCCCCGCCAGCCACAGATGAGACGATAGGTCCATGACGACGACTCTTGTGCGTGCAGCGCGCTCTCAGCCGGTAGACCGTACCCCTGTCTGGTTCATGCGTCAGGCCGGCCGCTCCCTTCCCGAGTACCGCGAACTGCGTCAGGGCAACCAGATGCTCGAAGCCTGCCGCACACCCGACCTCGTCACCGAGATCACCCTGCAGCCGGTGCGCCGCCACAACGTCGACGCCGCGATCTTCTTCTCCGACATCGTCGTCCCGCTCCAGGCCGCCGGCATCGACGTCGTCATCGAACCCGGCGTCGGCCCGGTCATCGCCCATCCGGTGCGCACGCAGGCTGATATCGACAACCTGCCGGAGCTCACCGCAGAGACGATGCCCGACATCACCGAGTCGATCTCGCGCATCGCAGCCGAGCTCGCCACCCGCGAGGACACCGCCCTCATCGGCTTCGCCGGCGCCCCGTTCACGCTTGCCAGCTATCTCATCGAAGGCGGCCCGAGCCGCAATCATGAGAAGACCAAGGCGATGATGGCAGGCGCCCCGGAGATGTTCTCCCAACTGCTGGCCAAGCTTGCGGCCATGTCGACGACGTTCATCGACGTGCAGCTGTCGGCTGGTGCTCAGGCCTTCCAGCTCTTCGACTCGTGGGCCGGCTACCTCAGCCCGCGCGACTACCGCACCCATGTGCTGCCGCACTCCCAGCGCGTCTTCTCAGACCTCGCTCACCACGACGTGCCCAGCATCCACTTCGGCGTGCAGACCGGTGAGCTGCTGCCGGCGATGTCCGAGGCCGGTTCGAACGTCGTCGGTGCGGACTTCCGAGTCGAACTCACTGACGCGTCCACCCGCATCAAGCCCGGCCAGGCGCTGCAGGGCAACCTCGACCCAGCCCTGCTCTTCGCCCCCTGGGAGGCCCTCCAGCCGCGCATCGAGCAGATCGTGCGCGACGGCCTGGCCCACAGCGGCGGCCACATCTTCAACCTCGGCCACGGCGTGCTGCCGGCCACCGACCCCGAGGTGCCCGGCCGCATCGTCGACGAGGTCCACCGCATCTCCGCCGCGCTGCTGAGCGGAGACGACCCGAAGTGAGGGCCCCGCGCATCGTCATCGCCGGGGCCGGGATCTCGGGGCTCGCCACCGCCTACCGGCTGACCCGGGCGCTGCCGGATGCCCAGATCACGGTGTGCGAGGCCTCCGAGCGGCTCGGCGGGTGCCTCAAAACCTCGACTCTCGGTGGGCAGGCGCCCTTCGGCGCCGATGTCGGTGCTGAGGCCAGCCTGTTCGTTCGGCCTGAGACGAAGGAGCTGTGCGCTGAGCTCGGCCTCGATCTGGAGTTCCCCTCCCGGGAGCACTCCTCGCAGCTGTTCGTCCGCGATGCGATGCACCCGATGCCCACGGACACACTCATGGGCGTGCCGAGCGACCCGGGCAGCCTGGCCGGGATCCTCACCGCGCCCGAGGTGGACCGCGCCCAGGCAGAGACGCTCACCGATCCTGCCGACGGCGACGTGTCGGTCGGTGAGTTCATCGCCTCCCGGTTAGGCGATGCGGTCGCCGATGTCATCGTCGACCCGCTGCTCGGCGGAGTCTACGCCGGGCGCTGCCGCGACCTGTCGATGGCTGCCACCATTCCCGCGCTGCTGCCAGCCGCCCACGCCGGCACGTCTGTGCTCGAGGCGGTGAGCGAGGTGCGCGCCCAGCGCAGTGCGGCTTCCGGTGCCAACATCCCCGGCACCAAGTCGAAGGACGCCCCGCCGGTGTTCATGACCCTGCCCGGCGGCATCGGACGCCTCATCACCGCCCTTGCCGATGACCTGCGCGCCCATGGCGTGCGCATCAACCTCAACACCCCCGTCACCGCTCTGCAGCCGGGTACGGCTGCCGGCGATGAGGCCTGCGGTGAGGCTGCTTGGACGGTGGCGGCAGGGGAGCAGCTGCTGCCGGCTGAGGCCGTCGTCCTTGCCGTTCCGGCCTATGCAGCCGCACCGATTCTCGCTGACATCGATGCTGAGATCGCAGGCATCCTCAGCGACCTCGACTACGCCGACTCCGCCGTCGTCACTGCCGTGCTTGAGACCGGTGACCAGCCGATGTCCGGTTCCGGGTTCCTCATCCCGCCGACCGAAGGCCGGTTCATCAAGGCCTCGACCTTCGCCTCGAACAAATGGCCGTGGCTCAAAGACGCACTGCCAGCCGGCACCGCTGTCGTGCGGATGAGCGTCGGACGCTATGGCGATGACCCGAACACCTGGGCCGTCCTCGACGACGAGCAGCTCGCCGCCCGGGCGCTCGCCGACTGGCGTGACATCACGGGCAGCAACGCCGAATGCCGGCACATGGAAGTCCAGCGCTGGACCCAGTCGCTGCCCCAGTACCGGCCCGGCCACCTGGACCGCAGCGCCGCCATCGACACCGCGTTGACCCGGCACGCCGGTCTCGGACTCACCGGTGCCGCCTATGACGGCGTCGGCATCCCGGTGTGCCTCAAACGCGCAGCAGCAGAGGCGAACCGGATCGCCACCGGCCTCACCGCCGCCACCAGCACCTGAACCGATGACCCGCCGACCCTGAGACCACCCACCCCGAACAGACATGGCCGCCACGGCCGCAGAGAGGAACGAAGGAATGTCTGACTACGTTCAGCCCACTCCCGAACAGATCGAGAAGTACAACAGCGAGATCCGCTACGCCGGCTACAGCGTCTTCGCCGTCGCCGGTGAGCTCGGCGAAGCCGACCGGGCCGAACTGGCAGCCGAGCTGAACGAGGGCCTGGCAGCACTGGCTGATAAGGACCTCGTCGTTCGCGGCACCTACGACATCTCTGCCATGCGCGCTGATGCCGACCTGATGTTCTGGTGGCACGCCCCCTCAGTCGAGGTGCTGCAGGAGGCCTACTCCGTTGTGCGCCGCTCGCTGCTGGGCGGACTGCTCGAACCGGTCTGGTCATGCATCGGCCAGCACCGACCGGCTGAGTTCAACAAGTCCCACCTGCCGGCCTTCCTCACCGACCCGAACCCCGGCGACTACCTGTGCGTCTACCCGTTCGTCCGCTCCTACGACTGGTACCTGCTCGATCCGAAGGAACGGGCCACCATGCTGCGCGACCACGGCAAGGCCGCCGCCGGTTATAAGGACGTCAAGGCCAACACCATCGCCGCTTTCGCGCTGAACGACTACGAGTGGCTGCTCGGCTTCGAAGCCGACGACCTCGACCGCATCATCAGCCTCATGCGCGACCTGCGCGACACCGAGGCCCGCCTGCACGTGCGTGAGGAGATCCCGTTCTTCACCGGCCCGCGTAAGGACCTGGCCGACATCATCGCCCTGTGGCGCTGACCGGCTGAGTAGCGCTCACCATCTGAGCGGCGCTGAGCGCCTGAAACGACACTGTGCCGGCCCCCGCATCCGCGTGGGCCGGCACAGTCATCTGATCACAGTCCTGCTTCGCGGCGCAGCGGGGTGTGCTCGATGCCGTCTTCCATGAACCGCGGGCCCGAGGGCACGAATCCGTACCGGCCGTAGAAGCCCTCCAGGTGGCTCTGCGCATTCATCACCAGCGGCTCACGGCCCAGCTGCGCGACCAGGGCCGCCAGCAGGCGCCCGCCTGCACCGGTGCCCCGCACCTCGGGATCGGTCACCACCCGGCCGATAGAATAGGCGTCGTCGGCACCTGCCGGGCCATCCGGGAAGCCCAGCGGCAGCACGCGCGCATAGGCGGCCGGCATGACCGAGACACCGGTGTCGTTGCCGTGGGAGTCGCGGGAGGCGCGAGCCGGCTGCGGGAAGAACGCATGCAGCGTCTCGGGCACAGTGTCGACGCCGTCGAGGTCGAGGAACACGCAGTCCTGCTCGACGACGAAGACCGCTGAGCGCAACTGCAGGATCCCGTACAGCTCTGTCGTCGTCAGCTCGGCAAAGGGTTTGACGATCAGGTCGCCGCTCATGCGTCGTCGAAGTCCAGGCAGATCGAGTTGATGCAGAAGCGGGCGTCGGTCGGGGTGGAGAAGCCCTCCCCGTAGAACACGTGCCCGAGGTGGGAGTCGCAGGCTGCGCAGCGCACCTCGGTGCGCACCATGCCCAGCGTCCGGTCTTCGATGTAGCGCACCCGGTCCTCGGCCAGGGGTGCGTAGAAGGCAGGCCACCCGCAGTGGGCGTCGAACTTCGTCTCCGAGCGGAACAGCGCGGCCCCGCAGGCCCGGCACGAGTAGACGCCGGTGGCGGTGTGGTCGGTGTACTCGCCGGTGAACGGCCGTTCGGTGCCGCCCTTGCGCAGCACCTGGTATTCGGCAGGGGAGAGGATCTCCTGCCACTGCCGTTCGCTGCGCTCGGCAGCGCCGGGAGCGTGGGTCGGTTCGGTCATGCGTCTGGCTCCTCCCTGATGCGGATGTGCTCACGCTACCAGGCACGCAGGCTCCGTGAGCCAGGTGAACACCAGCTGAAATCCTCCGTGCTTCCTGGAATCCCACCCCAGGTGAGATGAGTAGGATGAGAGCCAGGAGGGACACAGATGACTCACGCGGACTTCAAGAACCGGGCGCTGCGGGCCACCGTGGCCGGACTCGGGGCGGGCCTGGCCGCCGGGGCGGTCGTCTCGGTCGCCTCATCAGGGCTGGCCGCCTACTTCGCCCGCCGCATCGTCGTCCCCGAACACGCCCCTGAGGACCTGGAGATCCTGCACGTCGACGGCTTCGACGACGATATGCGCGTCCACCTGCCGGCCACCGACGACACCCTCGTCAACGGCCGCTACGGCCTGTACTTCGATTCGGCGACCGGCCACGCCCAGCTCGGCGATATCATCGAATACGACCCAGTCTCCCAGACCGTCTCGCGGGAAGTCCTCGCCGTCACCTCCGGCAACCTGCGCACCGCCCGCTGGGGCCGCTGGACCGGCCAGTTCTACTCACATCCCGACCAGCTCAACCTACCGTATGAGGACATCGCGCTCGTCTCCGATGTCGGCGAGCTGCCGGCCTGGTATCTGCCGACGACCGCTGAGAAGCCCAGTGACACGTGGGCGATCCTCATCCACGGTCGCGGTGCGACCCGCGCCGAATGCCTGCGCGCAGGCCCCGTGCTCGATTCGCTGAGCATGCCGGCCCTGGCGATGGCCTACCGCAACGACGCCGAGGTGCGGGTCGGCCGGTCTGCCCGCTACGGGCTGGGAGACACCGAGTGGCTCGACGTCGATGTCGCCATCGACTACGCCCTGGCCCGAGGTGCGAAGAACGTCGTGCTCTTCGGCTGGTCGATGGGCGGGGCGATCGCCTTCCAGGCCGCCTCCCGCGGCCGCAACCGCGACCACATCCGCGCCCTCGTCCTCGACGGGCCGGTCGTCGACTGGTACAACGTGCTCGACCATCAGGCCAAGCTCAACTTCCTGCCCACCCCGATCGCACGTTTGACCCTCGATATGATCACCCGCCCGTGGGCCCGGCGGATCACCGGGCTGGAGACCCCGCTCGACCTCGACCGGATGGACTGGCTGACCCGAGCCGCCGAACTGGACAAGCCGCTGCTGCTCATCCACTCCGAAAGCGACGAATTCGTCCCCACCGGTCCCTCACATGCCCTGGCGAATGTGCGCCGCGACCTCGTGACGATGCCCAGCTACACCAAGGGCCGGCACACCAAGGAGTGGAACACCGACCCGGAGCGCTGGTCGGATGATGTGGCGAACTTCCTCGAATCGAAGGTGCTGCGCAGCCCGCTGCCCAGCCGCCGGCAGCCAGCAGAACCGGCCCGACTGGCAAGCGCGTCACCGACGCAGCCGACTCACGCAGCATCATCAGGTGACACTGTCGCGCAGGAGAACTCGCGGCTGCTCGATCTGAGCAACCGGCAGCTCGGGCGCGGCGACGGCTGCCTGGACCTGCCTGTCGACCGCTGATTCAGCGGCCGGCAGGCCACCGGTTCACAGGACGCCGAGCTCCTGGGCGGTCTCCCGCTCGGCCTGCAGCTCAGCGACCGAGGTATCGATGTGCTTGCGGGAGAACGCATCGACCTCCAGGCCGGTGACGATCTCATAGCCGCCGTCGGCACACACGACGGGGAACGAGGAGACGAGGCCTGCCGGCACGTCGTACTCACCCTGTGAATGCACCGCCATCGACACCCAGCCGCCGTTGCTGCCGTGCTCCCAGTCGCGCAGGTGCTCCAGCGTCGCGTGCGCTGCCGAGGCTGCTGAGGAGGCTCCGCGGGCGGCGATGATCGCCGCGCCGCGCTTGGCGACCGTCGGCACGAACTCATCTGCCACCCACGCCTCATCGCCGATGACCTCGGCCAGCGGCCGGCCGGTCAGCCGGGCGTGGGAGATGTCGGGGTACTGGGTGGCGGAGTGGTTGCCCCAGATGGCGACCCGTTCAAGGTTCTGGACCTGCACCGGCTCACCGGTGACCTCGGTGGCCTTTGCCGCCAGCTGGGACAGCGCCCGGTTGTGATCGAGCCGGGTGAGAGCGGTGAACTGCGTCTTCGGGATATCCGGGGCGTGGTGGGAGGCGATGAGCGCATTCGTATTGGCCGGGTTGCCGGTCACGACGACCTTGACATGGCCGGCGGCATTCTCCAGCGCACGGCCCTGGGTGGAGAAGATCTCACCGTTCTTCTGCAGCAGATCAGCACGCTCCATGCCCTTCTTCCGCGGCATCGAACCGATGAGCAGCGCGGCATCGACACCGTCGAACGCGGTAGCGGGGTCGTCGGTGATCTCGACGGCTTCGAGCTGGGTGAAGGCGCAGTCGTCGAGTTCCATCACGCCGCCTTCGAGGGCCTGCATCGCCTGCGGGATCTCGAGCAGGCGCAGGCGGATCGGCTCATCGCCGTAGACGAATCCTGCTGCCAGACGGAAGAGGAGGCTGTAGCCGATCTGTCCGGCGGCCCCGGTGACGGCGATGGTGCGGGTCATGATGTGCTCCTATCGGTGGGGTGGTTCAGGGAGAGTCCAGCTGCAGGCGGTGGATGGTCGCCGAACCGTCGGTCAGCTGGGACAGCGGGCGGGCTCGCAGCGGCGGGTCGAAGGTGGGCCCGGACACCAGGCCTGGGCCCGTGCCAGTGATGAGGGGGCTGACGGTCAGGCACAGCTCGTCGATGACACCGGCCTGGAGCCACGTGCCGAGCAGGGCGGGCCCCCCTTCGCACAGCACCCGGCGCATCCCTCGGGCGCGGAGGTCAGCGAGCACCGCTGCTGGGGTGACATCGTCTGCATGGGTGACGACGTTGCCGTCCCCGAAGTAGCCGCGCAGGCGATCCAGCGTCGCCTCATCCGCACATGAGGTGTGGACGATGACATCGGAGTTGCCGGCGGCATCGAGACGGTCGGTGTCGATGTTTCCGGAGGCGGTGATGAGGACGAGTGCGGGAACGTCGGCCTGGCCGCGGCGGCGGCGCTGGGCGAGGTGGGCGCGCTTGGCGGCAAGCCGGGTGTAGCCTTCGGCGCGGGCGGTGCCGGCTCCGACGACGACGGCATCGGCCAGGGCGCGCAGCACGGAGAAGACCCGCATATCGGCAGGGGAGGAGATCTCCCGGGAGCTGCCGTGGGCGCCGGTGACCGCCCCGTCGAGAGTGGTGACCATGTTCGCCTGCACCCGCATGCCGTGCGGGCCAGTCAGCGGGCCGGAATCATAGAGAGCGGTCAGCGTCGGCTCGCCGAGCTCATAGGGCAGCAGCCGGGCCTGCGGGGTCAGCTCGCGCAGTGTCGTGCGGGTGGGGAAGTCAGCTCGTGCCGCCATGCGCTGCCCGACTCACCGGCCGAGGATGTCCGCAGGACCCATGACGATGTGCGGATCGAGCTCAGGATCGATGGTCTGCAGCAGATACTGCATCTCATCGGTCGGCACGGTCACACAGCCGCGGGTGGGGGAGTCGTGGTCGACGTGGAGCCAGATCTTGCCGCCTGCGTCCCAGCCCATCGGGCGGGTGTTGTCCGTCGGGGCAGTGCCGGGCTTGCGGTTGTAGTTGATGGCGATGACGTAGTCGAACACATCGCGCCAGTCCTCACCGTAGACCTGGGCGGCGCCATCGCGCAGGCCGCTGTCCTGGGTGTAGGGCAGCTTCGAGTTCGGGTCTGCCTTGGCCCCACCGGCGTCGGTGAGAGCGAACACGCCGACCGGCGTGGTGCCGTCGCCCTCGCGGCGTTCCTCTGCCCAGCCGCTGCGGCCGTTGTGGGCGGTGAAGACCTTGACCGCCTCCCATTCGGAGTCGGCATCAGCACGCTGGTAGAGCACCAGTTGGTTCTGCGTGTCCTTCTCGTCCTCACCGATGGCCACCAGCACCTGGCGGGCCGAATCGGGCACATCGCTGCGCGTCTCGGGTCCGACACCGGGCAGGGATGGGAACGTCTGACCGGCGGAGATGTCATCGGCAGGCATGACCTTGTCAGCATCCGGGGTGCTGGCCGCTTCGTCGTCTGCGGTGGAATCGGCGGCGTTGGGCTCGATGGGCGCCTGGACGGCTGGGGCCGGGAAATCACCGGGAGCCTGCAGCTGCGGAGCGCTGAGGCTGGAGCCGACACTCTCGGCAGCGACCGGAGCGCCGTCACCGGCTGCCTGCGCGTTGGCGCTGCCGGCTGCGCCGCATCCGGAGACGAGCAGTGCGGCCGCTGTCAGCACAGCAGCCGGCAGGACTGTCTTCGGCGCGATGGGCATACTGCCATTATTCCATGCTTGAGCAGGCAGTGCAGGATCCGGCGCGCCTGGCCACCTCCTGAGTACGCGGCTGTGAGCAGCAGACTAAACTGGGAGCACTATGACCCTGCCACCACCGCCGTCGCACCGGCCGCAGCCGCGCCGCCGCGCCGACTCCGAACCCGAGGAGTCGCTGACGACCCAGCTCTTCGTCGGCCAGCCCAAGCCGGGCGCCGACCGCTCTGCCGACCCCGCCGGCCCGGGAGCCAGCGGGCCCTCCGGAAACCAGCCGCAGGCCGATGCCACCGCTGCGATGCCGCCGGTGACCGGAACACCAACCGCCCCATCTCAGCCGCAGGCAGCGCCTGCCGGCCAGCCTTCGCCGGAGCCTGTCGGCGCCGCCGGAGACAGTGCGGAGTCGACGAAGATGCTCAGCCTCGAAGAGCTGCGCGAACTCGCTGCGGAGACCCGCGACGACCGGCTCGACGGCACCCGTGAGCAGGACATCCCGCGCGATCACCTGCCGAAGGCGACCAAGGCTGATGAGGCATTCGCCGAACAGCAGGCAGCACCCTCGGTGTGGCCGGCACGTCAGCCGTCCGATGCACCGCCACCGCCGGCACAGCCGCCGGTCGTCAGCCCGGCCGCCTCGCAGGCCTACGGCGCCACCCCGCCCGGTTACGGTGCAGTCCAGCCCGGTTACGCCGCCGCCCAGGGTCACAGCCCCGTGCAGAGCCATGGAGCGGCACCTGGCTATGCGCCCGGGCATGGAGCGCCGAGCCCCGGACAGTCTGCCGGTTTCGGGCAGCCGCCGGGCGTGCCGACCGGATCGGTCCCGCAGCCACCGGCACAGCCGCCGCGCAAGAAGGGCGGCCTGCCGGTCCCGGCCATCATCGCCATCATCCTCGCCGCGCTCATCGTCGCCGGCAGCATCGGCTACATCGTCTGGGATGTCAGCACCCGCAGCGACGACGTCCAGGGAGACACGCCCCCGCCGCCACCGGCTGACACCACCGAGCCGACGGGCGAGGCGAGCCAGGAGCCGACCGAGACCTCCGGTGAGCAGGTCGCTGAGTCCTTCACCACGCCTTCGGGCAACATCTCGTGCACGATCAGCAACGAACGCGCCCGCTGCGCGATCGCCAGCTTCGACTACGACCCACCGGCCGACAAGCCCGAGAACTGCAAGGTCGACCCGTGGGGATCCGTTGTCGTTGCCAATGCCGAGGGTGCCGGCTTCTCGTGTGCCGAAGCACCGCCGAGCAGCGGTGAGGCCCAGGAGCTCGCCTACGGCCAGAGCCTCGAGGCTCACGGGATGCGCTGTACCTCGAACGAGGACGGCGTCGAATGCTCGCACATGGAGTCGGGCAAGGGCTTCAAGATCGCCCGGGCTGCAGCAAACTTCACGAACTGACATCTCACACCTCGGACGCGGCTATGGATGCCAGCAGCTGCGTTCTAGGGTGGGAGCATGGCTAGGCACATCCTCCTCCTTCCGTGCCGCGGCGAGGCCTGACACAGGCCGCATCCTCGCCGCGGAGTCCGTGCTGCCGGTCGCTGACACACCCGCCGGGTCACTCGCCCACCTGCGATACTCCCGGGCTCTGAGCACACCACAGAGGATGAAACACCATGGCGAAACTGCAACAGCCGACCCCCATGCCCTTTGCGAAGTACAAGTCCTTCTTCGACCGCATCTCCCTCGACATGCGCGACAGGACCTGGCCAGACCAGCGGATCACCAAGGCCCCGCGCTGGCTCTCAACCGACCTGCGCGACGGCAACCAGGCACTCATCGACCCGATGACACCCGACCGCAAGCGCGCGATGTTCGACCTGCTCGTCCGCCTCGGGTTCAAGGAGATCGAGGTCGGCTTCCCGGCTGCCAGCCAGCCGGACTTCGACTTCGTCCGCCAGATCATCGAAGAGGACGCGATCCCTGATGATGTGCGCATCTCGGTGCTGACCCAGGCACGTGAGGACCTCATCGAGCGCACCGTCGAGAGCCTCGTCGGCGCCAAGAAGCCGACGGTGCACCTGTACAACGCCACCGCCCCGGTCTTCCGCAAGGTCGTCTTCGGCTTCGACGGCGAAGGCTACGACCAGACCCGCGACATCGCGATGCGCGGCACCCAGGCGGTCATGAAGCACGCCGAGTCGCTGCTCGGGGATGCCGACTTCGGCTACCAGTACTCGCCGGAGATCTTCGTCGACACCGAACCGGAGTTCGCCCTCGACATCGTCGGCAACGTCCTCGACATGTGGCAGCCGGCAGACGGCCGCGAGACCGTCGTCAACCTGCCGGCCACCGTCGAACGCGGCACCCCGAACACGTACGCCGACCAGATCGAATGGTTCTGCCGTCACGTGCCCTACCGGGAGGCCATCGCCATCTCCCTGCACCCGCACAACGACCGCGGCACCGGTGTCGCAGCCGCTGAGCTCGGCATCATGGCTGGTGCCGACCGCATCGAAGGCTGCCTGTTCGGCAACGGCGAGCGCACCGGCAACCTCGACCTCGTCACCACCGCACTGAATCTGTACTCCCAGGGAGTCGATCCCGAACTCGACTTCTCCGACATCGACGAGGTCATCCGCACCGTCGAGTACTGCAACCAGATCGGTGTGCACGAACGCCACCCTTACGGCGGCGATCTCGTGTTCACCTCGTTCTCCGGTTCGCACCAGGACGCGATCAACAAGGCCTTCGCCGACCGGGAGAAGAAGGCCAAAGAGGCCGGCGTGCCGACCGACGAGATGGAATGGGACATGCCCTACCTCCCGGTCGACCCCAAGGACCTCGGCCGCACCTATGAGGCGATCATCCGCGTCAACTCCCAGTCCGGAAAGGGCGGGGTCACCTACCTGCTCAAGAGCGAGTACGGCCTCGACATGCCCCGGCGCATGCAGGTGGAGTTCTCCAAGGTCGTCCAGCAGCACAGCGAATCCGGCGGCGAGATCCCGGCATCGGAGATCTGGCAGATCTTCTCCGATGAGTACCTGCCGGCAGAAGAGGCCAGCAAGAGCTGGGGCCGCTTCCGAGTCACAGCACTGCGCACCGAATCGGCTCACGTCGATGACGATGCCGCTGGCAAGAACGCCGAGCGCCTCGAAGTGACCCTGGAGACCGATGGCCAAGAGCGCTCCTACGAAGGCCACGGCACCGGCCCGCTGAACGCACTCGTCAACGTCATGAACGAGAACTTCGGCGTCGACGTGCGAGTCCAGGACTACACCGAGCACGCGATCGGCGCCGGAGCAGACACGACCGCAGCGGCCTACGTCGAGATCGCTATCGGCGACCGCGTGTTGTGGGGTGCTGGCATCCACCCGAATATCACGAAGGCCTCACTCAAGGCCGTCATCTCGGCGATCAACCGCTATATGCGGGATGAGACGAGCTTCGACGGACAGCAGTGACACGCTGAGAGCCGACAGGGCGCTGGGACGATCATCCCAGCGCCCTGTTCCGTCTTCAGTCGTGCTTCAGCCAGCCTGCTGATGCAGCAGGCGCGCCCAGCGGCGCAGCGCTGTCGTCAGTGTCGTGCCGATGAGCGTCAGGCACAGCAGGGCCGGGGCGAACAGCGGCCCGCCGCCGGGGACGAAGAATGCCGAGAGGAGCATGAGCGCCACAATGCCGGTCGTCACCGCCGCCGCCAGTGCCGCGATGCGCACGGCTGCAGCCGCTGAACCCGTGCGATCACGGGCACAGGCGCGCAGGGCGATGCCGAGTGCAGCCGCACACGCGACAGCAGAGATGCCACCAAGGGCAAAGGCGATCGCGTAGAGATCCAAGGCGGTGCTCAGACCCGGATACTCCGGGCGGAAGGCCAGCGCCTGGGAGACGACGGCAAGGGTGGCCGCTGCGATGGGGACGGTTGCGATCCATGCGGTGGCCGGCAGGGCGGAGAAGACCCCGCGGGCAGGATTCGAGGCAGCCGGCTGATGGGTCTGAGTGGGATGAACAGCGGTCATCATGACGGGGCTCCAGGTGTTCGCATCAGAGATCGAACTTTCATCGTAGATCTGGCTTCTGAGGCGATCCTGAGACGCAGATGAGAGACATCGGTGGAGTGTGGGCTGGCGGCACGCCCAGACAGCACCTCGCAGCGGCAGCGGGCCGGGAGTGAGATAATCGGCTGGTGAGGTTCTATCGTGATGTCGGCATCGTCCTCGGCGGGCACAAGCTCGGCGAGGCTGATCGCATCGTCATCATCCTCACCCGCAACCACGGCCTCATCCGCGCGGTCGCCAAGGGCATCCGCCGCACCAAATCCCGGTTCGGCTCCCGGCTGGAGCCGTTCATGTTCGTCGACGTGCAGTGCCACATCGGCCGCAGCCTCGACATCATCACCCAAGTCGAGCTGCTCGAGCCCTTCGCCCGCGGGATCATGTCCGACTACGACACCTACGCAGCAGCCACCGGCATGGCCGAAACTGCGATCCGCCTGACCGAGGACGAACCGCAGGCTCGCGCCCAGTTCCTGCTGCTTCTGGCCGCCATCCGCTCCCTGTGCAACGGCGAGCACGCCCCGGGCCTGAGCCGGGATGCCTATCTGCTGCGGGCGATGTCGCTGGCCGGCTGGGCGCCGAGCCTTGATGACTGCGCCCAGTGCGGGACACCTGGCCCGCATCGGGCGTTCTCACCAGCCCTCGGCGGTGCTGTCTGCCACTCCTGCCGCCCGCACGGCACTGCGCTGCCGAGTTCGGAGACGATGGACCACCTCACCGCGCTCATGTCCCGTGACTGGCAGCGGGTCGAGGCCAGCAGCGCCTACCAGCAGGCGGAGGCCTCCCGCCTCATCGTCACCTATGTCCAATGGCATCTGGAGCGCAAGGTCAAGTCCCTGGCCGTGCTCGCCAGCCAGCCGGCACCCGTCCAGCCGGCCTCACACCCGCCCGCCCCGTCAGCTTCTGTGGAGACCACATGACCTATCCCGCACCGCCGCCCCACCCCTCGGGAGCGGTCCCGCCTGCGATCCCGGCGAAGTTTGTGCCCGACCATGTCGCCATCGTCATGGACGGCAACGGCCGGTGGGCTAATGAGCGCGGCCTGCCGCGCACCGAGGGGCACAAGGCAGGGGAGGCCTCTCTGCTCGACGTCATCCACGGGGCGATCGAAATCGGTGTGAAGCACCTGTCGGCCTATGCTTTCTCGACCGAGAACTGGAAGCGTTCGCCAGAGGAGGTGCGCTTCCTCATGGGCTTCAACCGCGATGTCATCCGCCGCCGCCGCGACGAGCTGCACGCCCTCGGTGTGCGCATCGTGTGGTCGGGTAGGCGCGGACGGCTGTGGAAGTCCGTCATCGACGAACTCGAACGCGCCGAGGAGATGACGAAGCACAACACCGGGCTGATGCTGCAGTTCTGCGTCAACTACGGCGGCCGCTCTGAACTCGTCGACGCCGTCAACGCCATCACCCGCGAGGTCGCTGCCGGGAAGATGAAGCCGGGCAAGATCACCGAGAAGTCCCTGCCCAACCGGCTGTACCACCCCGAAGTCCCCGATGTGGACCTGTTCCTCCGGTCCTCGGGTGAGCAGCGGACCTCGAACTTCCTGCTGTGGCAGTCGGCCTATGCCGAGATGGTCTTCCAGGACGTGCTGTGGCCCGACGTCGACCGCCGCACCCTGTGGGCGGCCATCGAGGAGTACGCGCGCCGCGACCGCCGCTTCGGAGCGGCCGTCGACGCCCCGAAATGACTCACACGTCGATCTCGACCGGCCCGAGCGGCACCGCCGAGCACACGAGCACCTCATCGGCGTCCCGCGGCGCTGACGGCTCGACCGGGTAGGCGATCTGGCCTGCGCGCAGGGTCAGCGCGCACTTCCCGCACGCCCCGGCCCGGCACAGGCTGTCGACGTCGACGTCGCTGCGTTCGAGTGCGTCGAGCAGCATCCCCTGCTCCGGTGTCCAGTCGAACACCGTGCCCGAGGCGGTGGTCACCGTGGCAGGCACGCCGGCCTCCGGTGCGTACCGGCTGAGGTCGATGCGGGTCATGTCGGCAGGTGAGGTGAAGATCTCGGTGTGGATCTGCTCGGCGGCGATCCCGGCTGCCGCGGCCGCGTCGGTCGCCGCAGCAGTGAAGGCTGGCGGGCCGCAGATAACGAGACTCGTGCCGGGCCCGAGGTGGGAGGCCAGTTCTGCTGGGCTCAGCCGGGAGCCGCCGTGGACCGGATCGGTGCAGCGGCGTGTGAGCTCAGGTGCCGAGGACATGCCGGCGGCGAGCTCTGTGAGCTCGTCCCACAGGCGGCTGGGTGCCGGGCTGCGTTCGGAGTGGAGGATGCGCACCTGCCGGCCGGCCAGACCGGGCAGCAGGGACAGTGCCGGGGTGATGCCGATGCCGGCGGTGAGGAACACGACCTCGTCACCGAGCTTATCGGCGGTCACCTGCCCGAACGGCCCAGAGACGAGCAGCCTGTCACCGGCTTTCATGCCCGCCAGCCGGTGGGAGACGCCGGTGCGGATGCGCACCCGCAGGTGCAGTGCGTTCCCGGTGACGGCTGTGACCGTGTAGCAGCGCCAGGTCGGCGTGCCGGCCGGCGAGTCGGGCAGGTGCACCCGCACATGCATACCGGGGGAGTAGAAGTCGGAGATGAACCCGAGATCGTCGCGCAGCCGGATCTCAGCAACACCCTCACGGCAGTCAACAGTCTCGATGGTCATCTCCCGCGGGGTGGTGGAGCGTTTGATCGCCTCCGCCGGTGCCTCACCGAGGATCTCGATCCGATCGCCCGGCCGGATCTCACCGGTCGTGGTGACGGAGAGGTAGATCCCGCAGTGCAGGTGGCCGCAGCCGGCGGCCAGCAGGCGGGGGATCGGCAGGTCGGCCGCACCCGAGGTGGGATCGACTTCGGTGGCCGGGCAGCGTTGGATCGGAGAGCGCACAACCGCTTCGACCCCGCCGATGCGCAGCCGCTTGCCGACCAGCCCGAACTCCGCGAAGGCAGGGAGCCCGTCGATGAGGATGTTGCCGCGGAAGCGCAGCGGATCGACCGGCCCGCCAGCGAGTCCTTCGAGCGCCTGCGCGGTCGCCGGATTGATGATCGACAAACCGGACACCTGCGAGTCGAACATCCCCTGGTCAGCAGACACGAGCTCGCGTCGGTGCGGCCCGTGAGGCGTGAGCCGGGCAGCAAGGAAATCCTCTGCCGCGCGCAGGCTCTCAGGTTCATCGATGGAGAAGCTCACCTGCTTGCCATCGGGTGCCTGCAGATCGATCGCGACACCCGCCTCGGGAGCGGACACATCGTGCCTAGTGTGCACCTGCCACTGCTGCAGCGAGGTGTCGTTTTTGAGCACTGTGAACGTGCGCGGGCCAGCCCACTGGCCGGGCACCGCCGGGGCGGCACCGGTGGTGAAGGCGAAGGCGCGGTCGCCGTCGAATCCCGAGCCAGCGCGCGCAACGCCAGTGCTGATCTGCTCGGCAGGGAAGCCTTTGAGAGGGAAGCGGAAGAGGGCGGAGACGCGCATGGAGGCCATGCTACTCCGCCCTCTTCACGTGCCCGCAGACTGTTTCAGCCTGCGGAGGGACTCACTTCCGGGGTGCGCCGGCCTTCTGGTAGCCGCCCTTGCGGTGACCGCCGCCGGAACCACCGGAGCGCGGGCCGGAGGGACCGCGGCCGTGCTTCTTGCGGAAGCCGGGCTTCGAGCCGTGATCGGCACCGGCTCCGCGGTCGAAGCGCTTCTTGAATGGCCGGCCCGGGCGTCCGGTGTCCGGGCGCAGGTCGATGTGCTTGCCCTGGATGCGGGTGCGCGACAGACGTTCGAAGACCTCCTCGGGCAGGTCAGCCGGCAGATCGACGAGCGAGTGGTTCGAGCGGATGTCGATGTGCCCGATCTGGGCCGAGGTCAGGCCGCCTTCGTTGGCGATCGCGCCGACGATGCCGCCGGGCTGGACGCGCTCATTGCGGCCGACAGCGAGGCGGTAGGTGCGCATGCCGTCCTTGCGGTGCTTGCCTCCCTTGCCTGCCTCGCGCTCCGAGCGCGGCTTGCGGGCACTGGGCTCCGGCAGCGGCTCAGCGGCCAGGGTCTCACCGTCGAGCAGCAGAGTCGCAAGAGCGGCAGCGACCTCGGTGGCCGGCACATTGTGGGCCTGCTCGTACTGTTCGATGACCGGACGCATCTCGGTCAGGTCGAGGGTCTCGAGCGCCTCGGTGATGCGGGCCTTGAACTTATCGGTCCGCGTGTTCGTCAGCTCCTCAGGGGTCGGCAGTACGAGCTTCTCAACCGAGCGGCGGGTGGCCTTCTCGATCGACTTGAGCAGGTGGTGCTCACGCGGGGTGACGAACAGGATCGCCTCACCGGAGCGTCCGGCGCGGCCGGTGCGCCCGATCCGGTGGACGTAGGCCTCCGGGTCGTGCGGGATGTCGTAGTTGACGACGAGTTCGATGCGCTCGACGTCGAGACCGCGGGCGGCGACGTCGGTGGCGACGAGGATGTCGATGTGGCCGGCCTTGAGCTGTTCGACGGTGCGCTCACGGGCCTGCTGCGGGATGTCGCCGTTGATGGCAGCGGCCTTGAAGCCGCGGGCGCGCAGCTTGTCGGCCAGCTCTTCGGTGGCCTGCTTGGTGCGCACGAACATGATGATGCCGTCGTACTGCTCAACTTCGAGGATGCGGGTGAGCGCATCGAGCTTGTGCGAGTGCATGACGGTCAGGAACCGCTGGCGGATGTTCGTCCCGGTCGTCGAAGACGGAGTCACCCGGATCTCACGCGGGTTGTTCAGGTAGCGTTCGGCGATCCGGTGGATCGACTTCGGCATGGTGGCCGAGAACAGTGCGACCTGCCGCTGGTCGCCGGCGGCTTCGAAGATCGCCTCGATGTCCTCCTGGAAGCCCATCTTGAGCATCTCATCGGCCTCATCGAGGACGAGGTGGCGCAGGTTGTGCAGTTTGAGCGAGCCGCGCTTGAGGTGGTCGATGACGCGGCCGGGCGTGCCGACGACGACCTGCGCGCCGCGCTTGAGGCCTGCCAGCTGCGGGCCGTAGGACTGCCCACCGTAGATCGGCAGGATCGAGAACCCGGGCAGGTGGGCGGCATACGAGGTGAACGCCTCGGAGACCTGCAGCGCCAGCTCGCGGGTCGGGGCGAGCACGAGGGCCAGCGGGCCGTCATCGGCGCGACCGGCATCGGCGAGGCTGTCGAGGACGGGCACGGCGAACGCAGCTGTCTTGCCGGTGCCGGTCTGGGCTAAGCCCATGACGTCCTCACCGTCGAGCAGCGGCGGGATCGCCTGCTCCTGCACAGCAGACGGGGTCTCATAGCCGAGGTCGGTCAGAGCAGAGAGGATCCGCGGGTCGATGTCGAAGTCGCAGAACTGCACGGCCGGCGGCTGGATCTCAGCAGCGGCATCGGTGGTGGGGGTGGCGGGCGCCTGCGTCTCGGCAGACGGGTGGACGGATGTCATGAATCTCCAAAAGGGGCACACGGATCACGGAATGGACAGACTTCGGCATCGGAACATGCCTCGAAGTGGGAGTGTGATCGAACTCTTGCGGCCGAAGGAGCGTCATCTGTCAGACACGAAGCGGCCGGAACCACAGTCAATCCTACCTGCCGCAGCCTCGTTTGCCCGCATCGGGCTCATGTGTGACCGGACACGTCACCTCAGGTGCGGGTCGCGAGGATGAGCTCGCACAGCTCATGCGGGGCGATCTCATCCGGCCAGTCCGGCAGCCTGTCCTGCCCGCCTGGTGACCAGGTGATGACGAAGGAGGCGCACTCCTCCGGGGTGTCCCCGCCGTGCCCGCCGGCATCGACATGCCCGTGGTCGGTGACGATGACGACCAGCCAGTCCTCACCGTGCTCAGCAGCCCGCTGCTCGATCGCAGCGGCAATCCGGCCAGCGTGCGCATCGACCCGGCCGATCGCCTGCCGGTACTCCTCACCCATGAGCCCGTAGAGGTGCCCGGTCTCATCAACATCGCAGAAGTACACGAACGACACATCAGCAGCCTGAGAACCTGCCAACATCGCGGTGGCATAGTCGGCGATCTCAGCATCGACGCGCACATAGCCGTGCGTCTCACCATCGCGGGCGATGACGCGGTGCTGGCCGGCCCACTGCTGCTCCAAGCGCTGGTGGATGACCGGGCCGAGCCCATTCGGGTCGATGAGCGGCGGCCACCCGGCAGCCGCGAACGTCGTCGTCGACTGATCGGCAAAGAAGGCTCGGGACAGCAGATCGGGCCGGGAATACAGCCGGTGGCCGATGAAGTCGTTGCCGGTGACCCCGTGCTGGACGTGTGTCGATCCGGTCAGGATGCTCGCCCAGCCCGGCCCGGACAGCGTCGGCGGCACCATCGTCATCCCATGCAGTCGCCCGGCCGCCCGCATCCGGCTCAGGTGCGGGGCGATGCCTTCTTCGCCGGTGATCGACAGGCGGCAGCCGTCGATGCCCAGCAGCAGGATCGTCCGTGCGTTCATGCGCGGACTCCCGTGCGTACATCCGTGCCCGAGGCGGCGGTGGCCTGGGTCTCGCCGGTGCCAGAGGCAGTGGCTGGGCTGGCGGGTTCGAGGACGGCTTCGCTGCGCAGCAGCTGCAGGCTGACATCGGCACCGGGGGCGAAGGCGCTCGCCTGCGTGGTCGAGAGGTCGACACACACCGGGTGGGGGAGCTGGGCGACGTCGACGTAGACGCTGCTGAGCGAACCGCGCAGCACACTCGAATGCACGACACCGGCCAGCCCCGGACGGGTGTCGGCTGAATCTGTGGGGCTGATGGCGATGTCCTCGGGCCGGATGAGCGCGGTGGCAGCCGTGGTGCCGCCGCTGCGCCCGGTGCGCCGGGAGATCCGGCCCTCCAGCTGCAGGGCCGCCAGCGCCTGGCGGACCGTCATCCGGGAGACACCGAGCTGCTCGGCGAGCATCCGCTCAGCCGGCAGCCGGGCACCCGGTGCCTCCGCACCGGAGGCGATGCGCTCACGCAGCTGCTCGGCGATGCGCATATGGGCAGGCAGCGAGGTCATGCTGTTAGTGATATCACTCTCAGGTCACCGGTGTGATCCGCAGACGCGGCACGTCGGCGGATTCGCTACCCTGGGAGCGGTACGAACAGCAGCCAGCCGTTCGCAGTCGACTCAAGGAGATATTTCACGTGGCTTCGACATTGGATTCCGTCATCACCCTGGCCAAGCGGCGCGGGTTCGTCTTCCAGGCAGGAGACATCTACGGCGGATCCCGTTCCGCCTGGGACTACGGTCCGCTCGGCGTTGAGCTCAAGGAGAACATCAAGGCCCTGTGGTGGCAGGAGTTCGTCCGCGGGCGTGAGGATATGGTCGGCCTCGACTCCTCGATCATCCTGCCCAAGCGCGTCTGGGAGGCCTCCGGCCACGTCGAGACCTTCGTCGACCCGCTCGTCGAATCGCTGCACACCCACAAGCGCTACCGCGCCGACCACCTCATCGAGGCCTACATCGCCAAGCACGGCCGCGAACCGGAGAACGGCCTGGCCGACATCCGCGACCCGGAGACCGGCCAGGAGGGCAACTGGACTGAGCCCAAGCAGTTCTCCGGGCTCATGAAGACCTATCTCGGTGCCGTCGACGACGAAGAGGGGCTGCACTACCTGCGCCCGGAGACCGCGCAGGGCATCTTCGTGAATTTCAACAACGTCGTCACCGCCAACCGCAAGAAGCCGCCGTTCGGCATCGGCCAGATCGGCAAGGCCTTCCGCAATGAGATCACCCCGGGCAACTTCATCTTCCGCACGCGTGAGTTCGAGCAGATGGAGATCGAGTACTTCGTCCACCCCGACGACGCCCCCAAGTTCTTCGACGAATGGGTCGAAGCCTGCTGGAACTGGTTCGTCGACCTCGGCGTCAAGGCCGACAACATGCGCCGCTTCGACGTCCCCGACGGCGAACGCGCCCACTACTCGGCTGCCACCATCGACATCGAATACAAGTTCGGGTTCCAGGGCGGGGCCTGGGGCGAACTCATGGGCATCGCCAACCGCACCGACTTCGACCTGTCGAACCACACCGAGCACTCCGGTCACAAGATGCAGTACTTCGACCAGGCTGCCGGCACCCGCTACACCCCGTACGTCATCGAGCCGTCCTTCGGCCTGACCCGGTCGATGATGGCCTTCCTCGTCGACGCCTACACCGAAGACGAGGCACCGAACACCAAGGGCGGAGTCGACAAGCGCATCGTGCTCAAGCTCGACCCGCGCCTGGCCCCGGTCAAGGTCGCCGTGCTGCCGCTGAGCCGCAATGAGAAGCTCTCGCCGAAGGCCCGCGAGCTGGCAGCGAACCTGCGCAAGCGCTGGAACGTCGACTTCGATGATGCCGGTGCGATCGGCCGCCGCTACCGCCGTCAGGACGAGATCGGCACCCCGCTGTGCATCACCGTCGACTTCGACACCCTCGATGACAACGCGGTGACCGTCCGCCGCCGCGACGACATGAGCCAGGATCGCATCGCCATCGACGAGGTCGTCTCCTACGTCGCTGACGAACTGGGCATCTGAGGCCCGGCCTCAGATCCGCGGGGTCAGGACACTGACACCGCACAGCTATGCACTACATCGCAGAAACACTGCCGCGCGCCTCACGACAGGCCTGGTCTGTCATGCTCGGGATGCTCATCCCGCTGGCCGTCCTGTCTGTCGTGGGGCTCGTGTGGCTTTGGCCCTCGTCTGAGGCCACCCACCGGTGGGATCCGGCGGCCCTGGCCGAGGACGCCGAATTCACCTCGGGCACGGTCGAATCGATCGACCTGCGCGCCTGCCCGGACTACGAATCCACCGGCTGCGGGGCGATCACGCTCAATACGGGGGAGCGCACCGGCACGATGTACGCCCCGCCCGAGGCGATCAAGACCGGCATCGCAGCAGGCGACCGGATCAAAGTCATCGTCATGGACGATGCGCAGACCGACCCGGTCGCCGATGCGATCACCGGCGGCGGGCAGCCATCCGGTGAGCAGGCACCCGGCAGCGACCCGACCAACGAGCCGACCTCCGCCGACTTCGTCTTCGTCGACTTCGACCGCAACATCTCCCTCGGCGTCCTCGCCTTCGTCTACGCCGCCCTCGTCATGCTCGTCGCCGGACTCAAAGGGCTGCGCGCGCTCATCGGCCTGGCATTGGCCTACGCCGTCATGGTGTGGTTCATGCTCCCGGCAGTGATGGACGGCAAACCGGCTGTGCTCGTCGGCATCACCGCCGCTGCGGTCATCATGTTCATCGTCCTGTACCTGGCTCACGGGTTCTCAGCCCGCACCACGACTGCGCTGCTCGGGACCCTGTTCGGCATCCTCATCACCGGTGTGCTCGGCGCGCTGTGGACGACCTGGTCGAAGCTGGCCGGCATCTACACCGAGGAGACCTACATCCTCGCCTGGACCGACGGGCTGTCGATGGCCGACCTCGTCGTGTGCGCGATCCTCATCGCCGGCCTCGGCGTGCTCAACGACGTCACCATCACCCAGGCGGCCGTCGTGTGGGAGCTGGCCGCCTCCCGTCCCGAGGCGTCCAAACGGGAAATCTTCACCTCGGCGATGCGCATCGGCCGCGACCACATCGCCTCCACCGTCTACACCATCGCCTTCGCCTACGCCGGAGGTGCGCTGACCGTGCTGCTGCTCGTCGCCGCCTCCTCCCGGCCGTTCCTCGAATCACTCACGCTTGGCGAACAGGCGATCTCCGTCGTCTCCACCCTGGTGACCTCGATCGGCCTGGTCATCGCGATCCCGGCCACCACCCTCATCGCCGTGCTGGTGGTGCGCTCAGGCACACGCGCGTACTCCGCTGCAGAGGCCGAAATCTGAGATAGGCTTTCATCCGACAGACGCATCCCCCTGCTGAGACGTATCCCCGGCTTCGGCCCGGATGCACTGCTCGAACCCCGCGCCAGACAGCGCTGTCGGCGCCGCACCGGACCCCGAGACGGAAGTGAGCACTGATGACTCCCGCATCGCACATGATGACCCAGGCACCGGCAACCCCGGTTGTCACCACCACCGCCGACGCGGCTGTCGACCCGACTGCTGCGGTCAAACAGCTCGGTGACGTGACGCTGCCGCTGGCCCGCCGCACCCGCGGCTGGACCGGATCGGTCATCGATGCATCGGTCTCCCTGCTGGCCTCTCGGACCAACGACATCGTCCGCTTCGGCATGGGCGCACCGGCTGAACAGGTCGTCCCGGCTGCCGACTTCGCCGAGTTCCTCGGGACGATGACGAACCCGAGCTCCTACACCTACGGCCCGACCGAAGGCGAGACCGAGCTCATCAACGCGATCTGCGAATCCGAGGACCTCACCGGCCCGCGCACCGTTGATCCCAACCGCATCATCGTCACCAGCGGCGGCATGCAGGGCCTCGACCTGGCCTACAAGATGTTCGTCAACGACGGAGACCTCGTCGCCGTCGAATCCCCGACCTACACCAACGGCACCTCGACCGCGCTGAGCTACGGCGCCGAGGTGCTGCAGATCCCCGTCGACGACGACGGCATGGACGTCGAGCGCCTCGCCCGCGACGTCGAGACCCTCGGCCGGAAGCCGACGGCGATCTACGTCATCCCGAACTTCCAGAACCCCTCGGGTGTCACGATGAGCCTGGCACGCCGCCAGCGACTGCTAGAACTCGCCCACGAGTGGAACAGCGTCATCATCGACGACGACCCGTACGGTTCGCTGCGCTTCTCCGGCGAGTACATCCCCAGCTTCGCCGAACTCAGCCCGGATGACCCGCTGGTGTTCTCTGCCCGGTCGTTCTCCAAGATCATCGCCCCGGGCCTGCGCGTCGGCTGGGTCGAGGTCGACCCGGCGATCCGCCAGCTGCTCATCAACGTCCGCCAGGCGATGGACGCCTCGGCCGCGGTGCCCAGCCAGCAGCTTGTGGCCCACTACCTCACCCGCGGCGGGTTCACCGAGCATCTCGACATGCTGCGCACCGCCTACCACCGGCGCAAGGACGCGATGCTCGAAGCCGCCGCCGAACACCTGTCCGGCCAGGTGGAGCTGACCAACCCCGACGGCGGATTCTTCCTATGGGCGACGCTGATCGGCGATGCCGCCGACATCGACGCCCGCGAGCTGTTCGAGACCGCTCTGGACGAGGGTGTTGCGTTCATCCCCGGTGAGGCGTTCTCACCGGCAGGTGAGTTCTCCAACGCGATGCGCCTGTGCTTCGCCTCCTCGACCGTCGCGCGCATCCACGAGGGCATCGCCCGGCTCGGCCGCGCCATCGAGGTGCAGCTCTCCCGCAGCTGAGCTCACAGAAGCTGCAGCACCACACCGACGAGCGCTGCCGTGCCGAAGGCGGTCAGCAGTGACCAGATGAGCACGCTGCGCTCCAGCTGAGCCTTCTCCGCACTGTCTGGAGCCGCTGAACCGTCGTCATCGGCGGTCGTGGCGGCCAGGCTGAGGGCCAGCGCCACACGCGGCGGGGTGGCCAGTGCGGCGAAGGATCCGGCGACATTGCTCATCGCCACCGCCGGCAGCAGCCCGGTGCCGGTCGTGGCGGCCATCGCCGCGATCGTCGAGGCGAACATCGCGTTCGAACCCGTATTCGACCCGGTCAGCACCGAGCCGAGCGCCGTGAGCGCTGGGGCGAAGCCGATGCCGATCCTCGCCAGGCCGGCACCGATGACTTCGGTCATGCCGGTGTCGGTCATGAGCCAGCCCAGCAGCATGAACCCGGCGGTGGCCACCCCGACCGGGATCCACGCCCGTGCAGCGGTGCCCACCACCTCGGCGGCGGGTGCCCGGGAGGCGAGCATGCGGGCGGCGACCGCGCATGCGATCGCCAGCCACACCGGCGGTGCCGACAGCACCGCTGTCATCGGGGACGGCCACAGTGCTGCAGCGCCGCTGGCGAGCAGCAGGCCGACGGTGAGCACTGCGTAGGGCAGCAGCGCCGGGGCCAGCCGGCCGGGAACCGGTTTCGGCTGGCCGCGTCGGCTGAGGAGGCAGCCGGTGAGCAGCACGGCGATGACGAGCAGCGAGCCGAGCACGCCGGCCAGGGGAGTGCCGATGAGGATGTTCGCTGTCAAGATGCCGCCCCACAGGCAGACAGCCGCAGCGATGAGTCCCACGAGGCCCGGCAGGCTGCGCCAGGCGCGCGTGATGGCGGTGGTGAGGGCGAAGACGATGACGACCGGCAGGGCGTTCGCCCAGGCCGAGCCGACGCCGAGCTCCTGCAGACCGAGCCCGGTCAGCTGTGCGGCGACCGCCGTGCCCGGCCCGAGGGCACCCCAGGGCACGGCGATGAGGCCGAGGAGTCCGAGGAATGCCGAGGTGCGGATCGAGAAGCCGAGCCTGCGCAGCAGCGGGATGCCGGCGGTCAGTCCGATCCCGTAGCCGGTGACCGATTCGACGAAGGGCACCACGCCGAAGACGATGAGCCCGGCGCCGACGATCGGGTCAGGCAACAGGCTGCGGATGCGCGCCGAGATCGTCTGCAACGCTCCGATCGCTTCCAGCAGCTGGGCAAGCACCATGCCGAAGAGCAAGATGGCCAGCACCTCGCCAGCGAGGATGACGAGGTCGAGCGTCTCGGAGGCGGCCAGCTGACCGAAGTGCAGTGAGATGCCCGGCGTCGCGGTGGCGATGAGGGCGCTCAGCAGCGCCGCGCCCGCCCCGCTGAGGGCAGCGATGAGCGTGCCGCGGCCGGCGACGAGCAAGGCCACGGCGACGGCGATCGGTAGGATGCTCAGCAGTGTCGTCATACGTCGGGAACGCTACCAGGAGGACAGATGAGTGCCGCCGAAGCAGAGCTGAGCGCGCAACTCGCTGAGATGGGTTGGTCGTGCACCAGGCACGGCCCTAACCTCGTCTTCGAACGCAAGGACACAGGGCCAGCCGAGGGCATCGGTGCGGACGCGGGTGGCAATCCGGTGATCTTCTGGCACGTGTCACTGTCTGAGGTGGCCACGCGCTGGGCCGGTGGCCGTGTCACCGGCATCGGGCAGCTGACCTCCGTGCACGTGGCGGAAATGCTCGAGGTCTTCGACGGTTCACGCGGCGAGCTGCGCGACGGCCCGGACGGGTGGCGGGTCTATCCAATCTGAGTCCGCGACACTGCCCGTGTCTGGTCTGCGCGTGTCCTGGGGCCGACCGGACTGGAATGCGGACGCGATTTCGCACAACTGAGCCGGCTTGGTACATATGACGGATGACTTCCGCCCGAACTGCCGCCGATCAGCCTGCCGCTGACCGCTCAGACTCCGCAGCCGCGGGCCAGCCTGCTGCCGGTGCCCCGCTGCGCCCGGCCGCCCGCCGCGCCATCGTCGCCTCCGTCATCGGCACCGTCATCGAATGGTATGACTACGCCCTCTACGGCGCCGCCGCAGGCCTGGTCATCGGACCGCTGTTCTTCCCCGACTCAGTCTCCGGCGCCGGCCAGCTCTCGGCGCTGGCAACCTTCGCCGTCGGTTTCCTCGCCCGCCCGGTCGGCGGCATCGTCATCGGCCACATCGGCGACCGGCACGGCCGCCGCCCGGCGATGATCCTCACCATCGTGCTCATGGCAATCGCCACCGTGGCCATCGGCCTGCTGCCCACCGCAGCCGCCGTCGGCGTGCTCGCCCCGATCCTGCTCGTCATCTTCCGGTTCCTCCAGGGCTTCGGCGCCGGTGCCGAGCTCTCCGGAGCGACGACGATGGTCGCCGAATACGTGCCCGCCCACCGGCGCGGCTTCTTCACCTCACTCGTGCTCTGCGCCCCGCCAGCCGGCATCGTGCTGGCCACCGCGGCCTTCTTCCTCGCCTCCTCCGGCATGGCCGAGGAGACCTTCATGTCGATCGGCTGGCGCCTGCCGTTCCTCGCCTCAGTCGTGCTGTTCTTCGTCGCCATCTACATCCGCGCCAAGCTCGAAGAGACCCCCGAATACACCTCGACGATAGAGCAGCAGGAAGCCCACGCCACCAAGGTGCCGCTGCTGGCACTGCTCGCCACCGACTGGCGCGGCATGCTCGCCGGGTTCCTCAGCCTCACCGGCCACAACGCGCTCAACTACGGCATGGCTGTGTTCTCCATCGGCTACCTGGTCGGCACCGGCATGCCGCAGACCCACACGCTCGGCGCGGTCACCCTCGGCACTCTCGCCGCGATCATCCTCACCCCGCTCGGCGGCAGCCTCGCCGACCGGTTCGGCGCCGGCACCGTCATGGGCTGGGCCTCGGTCATCGGCGCACTGTACGCTTTCCCATTCCTGTGGCTGCTCTCACAGGGCACCTTCACAGCCGCGCTCCTCGCGATCGCGATCGGCTACGGCCTCGTCATCTCCGGTACCTCGGGTTCGCAGGGCGCGTTCCTGGCCAACCTGTTTCCCACCCGCCACCGGTTCTCCGCGATGGCCCTGGCACGGGAGGCCAATGGTGCGCTCATCGCCGGCTTCTCACCAGTCGTCCTCGCTGCCCTCATCGCCTGGGCGAACGGTGCGATCACTGCTGCAGCGGCCTACCTGGTGGCCTGCTGTCTGCTGAGTGCTGCGGCGATCTTCCTCGCCTCCTTCAGCCGCCGCCGAGGCGTGGGCCGGGACCGGGAGACCATCGCCGGCTGACGAGACGACCGGGTGCCCGGACGTCCATCCACAGTCTCTCTCTCTGAGCCGATGCTGGGTGTCCACACCCGCCTCGGTCCCGGTTTGACTGTCTGGAGATAATAGGGTGGTGACGACCATGACCACCACCTCTCTGCAGACCACCGCCGCATCGGCGCTGCGCATCGGCAACATCGAACTCGACTCGCCGGTGGTGCTCGCCCCGATGGCCGGCATCACGAACACCGCCTTCCGCCGCCTGTGCCGCGAGTACGGTGCCGGACTCTACGTCACCGAAATGGTGACGAGCCGCGCGCTCGTCGAACGCTCTCCGAAGAGCATGCGCATCATCCATCACGAGCCCTACGAGGTGCCGCGCTCCGTCCAGCTCTACGGCGTCGACCCCGTCACGATCGGCCAGGCAGTGCGGATGCTCGTCGACGAGGACCGCGCCGACCACATCGACCTCAACTTCGGCTGCCCCGTCCCCAAGGTCACCCGCAAGGGCGGCGGCTCAGCGCTGCCGTGGAAGCTCGACCTGTTCACCGACATCGTCACCACCGCTGTGCGCGAAGCCAGCCGCGGTGACATTCCGCTGACGATCAAGATGCGCAAGGGCATCGACGCCGACCACCTCACCTACCTCGACGCCGGTCGCATCGCCGCCGAGGCCGGAGTGTCCGCGATGACCCTGCACGGGCGCACAACTGCCGACCTGTACTCCGGCACCGCCGACTGGGGGGCCATCGCCCGGCTCAAGGACCTCATCGGCGACGCCGTGCCCGTGCTGGGCAACGGCGACATCTTCGCAGCCGAGGACGCCGTCGACATGATGGCCCAGACCGGCTGCGACGGTGTCGTCATCGGCCGTGGCTGCCAGGGCCGGCCGTGGCTCTTCCGCGATCTCGCCGCTGCACTCAACGGCAGCGATGAGCGCATCCGCCCGAACCTCGGCCAGGTCGCCGATGTCGTCTACACCCACGGCGTCTACCTCACCGAGTACTACGACGATGAGTTCTACGGCGTGCGCGACCTGCGCAAGCACATCGCCTGGTACTTCAAGGGCTACCCGGTCGGCGGGCAAGCCCGCCGCAAGCTCGCGATGGTCTCCTCCCTGGCTGAGCTGCGCGGACTGCTCGACGAGCTCGACCGCGACGCACCCTATCCCGGGGCCGATGCCGAGGGCTCACGCGGACGCACCACCCGCCCGAAGCGGCCCCACCTGCCTGAAGGCTGGCTTGACTCGCGGGAGATGAACCCGGAGCGCTCCGCGGAGCTCGCCGAGGCCGAACTCGACGTCTCAGGAGGATGAGGGTGGTCCAGACGCAACTTCAGGTGGCCGAGTACTCCGAGCACGACCGCCAGCGCTGGGTCGCCGAACCGGCGAAGAACCCCCGACGCACCGACTTCCAGCGCGACCGGGCGCGTGTGCTGCATTCCTCGGGTCTGCGCCGGATGGGCGCCAAAACCCAGGTCGTCTCCCCAGGCACCGATGATTTCGTGCGCACCCGCCTGACCCACTCCCTGGAAGTCGCCCAGGTCGGCCGCGAACTTGCCCGCTACCTCGGCTGCGACCCGGAGATCGTCGACACCGCTTGCCTGGCCCACGACCTCGGGCACCCGCCTTTCGGACACAACGGCGAAGCTGTCCTCGACGAAGTCTGCGCCGACATCGGCGGATTCGAAGGGAACGCCCAGACCCTGCGGGTGCTCACTCGGCTCGAACCCAAGGTCCACGCCGCAGACGGCACCCCGGCAGGGCTCAACCTCACCCGCGCCACGCTGGACGCGTGCACGAAATATCCATGGCCGCGTGCGGAATCACCGGTGGCGAAGAAGACCGGCTCACCGGTGACGAAGTTCGGCGTCTACGACGACGACCGGGCCGTCTTCGACTTCTTCCGCGCCGACCGCCCACTGGGCCAGCGCTGCATCGAAGCCCAGCTCATGGACCTGGCCGACGACATCTCCTATTCCGTCCACGACGTCGAGGACGCAGTGTTCTCCGGCCACCTCGACCTCTTCGCCTACCAGAACGACCACGCTCTGGCCGGTCTCATCGACATCACCCGCGCCTGGTACCTGCCCGATGCCCGCGATGAGGACATCATGAAGGCGCTGTCCCGCCTGCAGGCGGCCAGCTACTGGCCGTCAGAACCTTATGACGGGTCCAGGCGCGCCCAGGCCAGCCTCAAGCACATGACCAGCCAGCTCATCGGCCGGTTCGCCGGAGCTGCCGAAGCTGCCACCCGCGAGGAGTTCGGCTGGGAGCCGCTCGGCCGCTACGACGGTAACCTCGTCGTGCCCGAATCGACCCGCTACGAGATCGCTGTGCTCAAGGGCCTGGCGACCGTCACCGTCATGGTCGCCGAAGACCGGCTGCGCCTCCAGCGCATCCAGGCGCGTGTGCTCACGCAGCTGTGCGAGTACTTCAGCGAACGGCCCGAGGACATGGAGCGGATGTTCTACCTCGACTACCAGGAGGCTGAAGATGACGGGCAGCGACTGCGCGTCGTCGCCGACCACGTCGCCAGCCTCACCGACCACTCCGCCTGGGCGGCCTACCACCGGATGCAGGCCAGCGAAGCGAGCCTGCTGTAATGGCCGGGCTGATCCTGCGCGAGGACATCGACGAGGTCCGCTCCCGGGCACGCCTCGACGACATCATCGGCGAGTACGTCACGCTGCGCAGCGCAGGAGTCGGCAGCATGAAGGGACTGTGCCCCTTCCACGACGAGCGGACCCCGTCCTTCCACGTCCGTCCGCAGGTCGGCATGTACCACTGCTTCGGCTGCGGCGAGAGCGGCGACGTCTTCACCTTCCTGCAGAAGATCGACGGGCTGACCTTCACCGAGGCCGTTCAGCGGCTGTCCGAACGCGTCGGCGTGCAGCTGCGCTACGAAGAGGGCGGCACCGGGCCGGACAAAGAGGCCATCGGCCAGCGCCAGCGTCTCGTCGACATGCACCAGGTAGCCCAGGCGTTCTTTACTGAATACCTCGGCAGCCCCGAAGCGCAGATCGGCCGACAGTACCTCGCCGACCGCGGCTTCGACAAACAGGTCTGCGAGAAATACGGCATCGGCTTCGCCCCGAGATCCTGGGACGCCTTGCTCAAGCATCTGCGCGGGCGCGGCTACAACACCGAGGACATCATCGCCTCGGGCCTGGTCAGCCAGGGCAACCGCGGCATCTACGACCGGTTCCGCGGCCGGCTCATGTGGCCGATCAACGACGTCACCGGCCGCACCGTCGGCTTCGGGGCCCGCAAGGTCTTCGACGACGACCAGGGCCCGAAATACCTCAACACGCCCGAGACCCCGCTGTACCGGAAGAACCAGGTGCTCTACGGCCTCGACATCGCTAAACGGGCGATCGCCCGCTCGAAGCGGGTCGTCATCGTCGAAGGCTACACCGACGTCATGGCCGCCCACCTCGCCGGCGTCGAGCAGGCTGTCGCCACCTGCGGCACCGCGTTCGGAGCCGAGCACATCAAGCTCATCCGGCGGCTGCTCGGCGACGACTCCGCGCACTCCGGTGAGGTGATCTTCACTTTCGACGGTGACGAGGCCGGCCGGAAAGCGGCACTCAAGGCTTTCGAAGACGACCAGAAGTTCGTCGCCCAGACCTTCGTCGCCATCGCCGAGGACGGCATGGACCCCTGCGACCTGCGCATCCAAAAGGGCGACGCCGCCGTCAAAGCGCTCATCGGCTCGCGCCGGCCGCTGTTCGAGTTCGCCATCACCTCGACAATCGAGCGCTTCGACCTCGACACCGCCGAAGGCCGAGTCGGCGCCGTGCGGGCCGCCGCACCGATGGTCGCCGGCATCCGTGACAGCATGCTCAGGCCGGAATACGAGCGCTTCGTCGCCGGTGCCGTCGGAGTCGACACCGCGGACGTGCACGCCGCCGTGCGCGCAGCCGGACGCAGGGCAGCAGCAGGCGGGCCCGGAGGTGGACAGCAGCCCACCCGTGACCTGCGCAGCCAGCACCCGCAGCAGCAACAGCGGCAACACCCTCAGCAGTCCCCACCGGGACCGGGCGGCCCCTACGGGGGTCCTGCCGTGCCGCCGCCGGGCAGTCCTGCCGATCAGACGGGCGCTGAGATCGCCGCCTACGAACAGGAGTTCTCCGGCGCGCTGGCGAACACACCGAAGCTGCGGATCGAACGCGGTGCCCTCCAGGTGGCGATGCAGCAGCCGCAATACGTCAACGCCACCCTCTTCGACGGGCTCAACGGCAAGGTCTTCTCTCACCCAGCCCACAGGGCAGTGCATCAGGCGATGAAGGACGCCGGAGGCATCCGCACTGCGATCACCGACCCGGCCAGCTGGCCGGAGAAGGTCCTCGAAGCAGGTCCCGACCAGCTGCGCGGACTCATCGGCGAACTCGCCGTCACCCCGCTGCCGGCCACCGACGGGCAAGGCGTCGAACGCTACTCACGCGGCATCATCGCCAGCCTGTTCGACGAGGACATGACCCGCATCGCCCGCGAACTGCACTCCCGGCTCTCCCGAACCGACCCCAACGACCCGGCAGCGACGAAGCTGCTCGAGCAGCTCCAGGTGCTCGAACGCCAACGTGCCCGGCTGCGCGCACTCATGTGAACCAGCCGGCGCCTCGGGAACGGCGGCCAGCTGAGCCGGGGGAGTGATCAGTCGATGACGTGCGCCGGTGTGCGGCCGGCGGCATGCTCGAGGAGATTCTCGACCGCCCGGGAGAAGACGCGGCTGACCGTATCGCGGGTCTGCGCCCCGGCATGCGGGGTGGCCACGACATTCGGGGCGTCGAGCAGCGGATGACCGGCGATGTTCGGCTCGCCGGTGAACACGTCGAGACCGGCGCCGGCCGTGTGCCCCGAGTGCAGCGAGGCCGCCAGGGCCTCCTCATCGACGATGCCGGCCCGCGAGAGATTCAGCACGATCGAACCGGTGGGCATCGCCGCGAGCTGCTTGGCGCCGATGAGACCGTTGGTCTCTTCGGTCAGCGGCACGTGGATCGAGAGCACATCAGCCAGCGGCAGCAGGTCGTCAAGGGCCATGAACTCGATGCCGAGCTGCTCCTCGACCTCCGGCGGCTGGCGGAAGACGTCGAAGTAGATCAGGCGCATGTCGAAGGCAGTCAGCCGGGCAGCCAGCAGCCGGCCGATGTGGCCGAGTCCGATGATCGCAGCAGTCTTGCCTGAGAGCTCGATCGAGGAGTGCAGCCAGCGATTCGGCGTCCACTCACCGGCATGTGTGGCGGTGTTGAGTCCAGGCAGGTGGCGGGCGCAGGCCAGCAGTGAGGCGACGGCAAGTTCGGCAACGGCCACCGAGTTCGCACCCGGCAGGTTCGCGACGGCCACGCCTGCCCGGCGTGCGGCGTCGAAGTCGATGCCGTCGGTGCCGGCGCCGACGCGCTGGACCATCTTCAGATTCGGGGCGCGTGAGAAGACGGCCTCGTCGAGGACGCCGGCGCCGTTGAGGATGTACTCGGTGCGGGCCAGCTCTTCACCCGAGGGCGCGGTGCCTGCGGGGATGATGAGCTCGGCTCCGGGGGCAGGGGTGAACGCGTCGCGCAGCAGTGACAGCACCTCAGGGTCCTGCTCGCCGATCCAGATTGCGGTGATCATGCTCCCATCACAGCACCCGAGAGTGAACAGAAGTGAAATAGCGCACACAGTGCAAAGTTGCGCTTGACGTAAAGTTGCACTGGGTGCAAAAATTTTTATGTGAGCACCACCGAAACCGAAAGCCTCCGCGACCGCAAAGCCCGGCTGACCCGCCGGGCCATCCACGTCGCTGCCGTCAACCGCGTCCTGGAGGACGGCCTGGAGCAGGCCACCGTCGCCCAGATCGCCGAAGACGCCGGCATCTCCGCGCGCACCTTCTTCAACTACTTTGCCTCGAAGGAGGACGCGATCGTCGGCATGACCGACGTCGTCATCGAAACCGACCAGATCGAGGAGTTCCTCGAAGTCGACCCGGTGGGAGCGGATCTTGCTGAGGACGTCGCCCGGCTCATCTACGGCACATATCAGCTGACCTTCAACTCCGATGACGTCGTCCTCAAACGCCGCCAGATCCTCGCCCGGTACCCGGCGCTCATGCGCCGCCAGTTCGAGAAGAACGAAGCCATCGAACACGCCGCCGCCGAGGTGGTCGCCGCCCGGCTGCGCCGCGGGGACATCGACTTCGGAGGTGCCGACGGCACACCGGAAGAGCTGGCGCTCATGCTCGTGCAGCTGTGCGCGGTGCCGCTGCGCTTCGCGGTGCGCACCGTAATGCAGTCCGAACCGGATCAGATCGCCGACCCGGACTTCTCCAAGGAGACATTCGAACGTTCCATCCGGCTGTTCCGCTCGGTTCTGGCCGGAACACAGACACCTCAGAAGGGAAATGGTAAGTGAGACGCATGGCAAAGGACGTGACCCCGCCGCATACGGCAGAAGCTGAGTTCGCAGGCCACCGCGCGCCTGCACCCGCTGACTGCCGTGCCGCGACGTCTGCTGCCAGCGACCCAGCTGACAACGGCTCCGGCATGACGACCGGTGCGATTCTGTGGGTGTTCGCCGCCCTCATGGTCGCGATGTTCATGTTCTCGCTCAACCAGACGGTGCTGGCCACTGCCCTGCCGACGATCGTCGGCGAACTCCATGGCGTCGATCAGATGCTGTGGGTTTCGACGGCCTTCATGCTCGCCTCGACGATCATGATGCCGATCTACGGCAAGATCGGCGACCTGTTCGGCCGCAAGCCGCTGTTCATCTTCGCGATCTCGATGTTCATGCTCGGCTCTGTCTTCGCCCTCCTCGCCCAGGACATGTCCTTCCTCATCATCGGCCGTGTCTTCCAGGGCATCGGCGGTGGCGGCATGATGATCCTCTCCCAGGCGATCATCGCCGCGATCGTGCCCGCCCGTGAGCGCGGCAAGTACATGGGTGCCATGGGGTCGGTCTTCGCTGTGTCCTCTGTTGCCGGCCCGCTCATCGGCGGCTGGCTGACCGAGGGGCCGGGCTGGCGCTGGAACTTCGCGATGAACTTCCCGCTCGGCATCTTCGCCATCATCGCCGCGATGATCCTGCTCCGTGTTCCCGACACCCGTCCCGAGGTGCGCCCGCGCATCGACGTCGCCGGCATGGCGCTCATCGCCGTGTTTACCTCCGCCGTCGTGCTCATCGCCGCATGGGGCGGCCACCAGTACGAGTGGACCTCACCGGTCATCCTCGGACTCGGCGCCGCTGCGCTCGTCGCCGGCACCATCTTCGTCTTCGTCGAGCGCCGGGCGGCCGAACCGATCATCCCGATGTCGCTGTTCCGCGACCGCAACTTCGTGCTGTCCACCATCGCCGGACTGACGATCGGTGTGGCGATGTTCGGTGTGCTCAGCTACATGCCGACCTATCTGCAGATGGTCCACGGTGTCGACGCCGCCAGCGCCGGCCTCATGATGGTGCCGATGATGGGGTGCATGCTCATCGTCTCCACCGGCATCGGATTCGTCGTCGCCCGCACCGGCCGTTACAAGTTCTACCCGATCATCGGCATGAGCCTCATCGTCACCTCACTTGTGCTCATGTCCCAGCTGCGGGCCGACAGCCCTGCTTGGACGACGATGATCTTCCTCGCCATCATGGGTTCGGGCCTGGGCCTGAGCATGCAGCTGCTCGTCCTCGTCGTGCAGAACTCCTTCCCTGTCGAGATGGTCGGCACCGCCACCGCCTCGAACAACTTCTTCCGCCAGATCGGCGCCAGCTTCGGCATGGCGATCATCGGCTCGCTGTTCACCAGCCGCCTGATGTCGAACCTGACCGAGAAGCTCAGCTCCGTCCCCGGTGCCGATGCCAGCGGACTGCACGCCAATGAACTGACACCCGAAGCGCTGTCCCAGCTGCCGACCGCTATCCAGGACCTCATCATCGGCGCCTACAACGATGCACTCGTGCCGCTGTTCCTGTGGGCGGCCCCGCTGCCGGTGCTCGGACTGCTCGTGCTCTTCTTCATCCGCGAGAAGCCGCTGGCCACCCGGATCGAACGCGCGCAGGCCCGCCCCGGCCAGCAGACCCGGTCTACGATTGACACCGAGGCCGACTCTGCTGGGCAGAAGCCGGCCACCTGAACCAGCCGACCGCTTGGAGGACCGCCCATGACCGTCCTGACGATCCTCACCGCCCCTGACAAGAAGCGCCCAGCGCACTTCGACCGCCTGGCCGACGAAGCCAGCGAGGTGCGCTGGGTCGAAGCCGATGAGCTGGCCGCCGCACTGCCCGGGACCGAGGTGCTGCTCATGTGGGACTTCTTCTCACCAGCGCTCAAGGACGCGTTCAGCAGTGCTGACCGGCTGGACTGGATCCACGCGGCATCGGCCGGGGTCGACTCGCTCATGTTCGATCAGCTGCGCGACTCCGAGGTCACCGTCACCAACGCCCGCGGCATCTTCGACCGCCCGATCGCCGAATTCGTGCTTGCCTTCATGCTGCATTTCGCCAAGGACTTCCCGACCTCGCTGGCCCACCAGCGGCAGCGGATCTGGCAGCACCGCGAATCCCGCGACCTGGCAGGCTCGCATGCGATGATCGTCGGCACCGGGTCGATCGGCCGGGCGATCGCGACCACGCTGCGCGCCCTCGGTGTGCATGTCACTGGGGCCGGCTCCCGCGCCCGAGGCGGGGATCCCGACTTCGGAGAGATCATCGCCAGTGCCGATCTCGCTGAGCACGTCGCAGGAGTCGACTGGCTCATCAACATCGCACCGCTGACGGAGCAGACCACCGGGCTCATCGATGCAGCCGTGCTTGAAGCGCTGCCTGAGAGCGCGCATCTCATCAACGTCGGGCGCGGCGCCAGTGTTGTCACCGACGATCTGGTCGCTGCGCTGGAATCCGGGCAGATCGCCGGAGCCGGCCTCGACGTCGTTGACCCGGAACCGCTGCCGGAGGACAGCCCGTTGTGGCAGATGGGCAGTGTCGTCATCACCCCGCACATGAGCGGTGACTCCGCGGGCTGGTCAGACCGCTTAGCTGAGCAGTTCATGGCCAACTGGGACCGGTACCGGTCAGGCCAGCAGCTGTTCAACATCGTCGACAAGGCCAAAGGCTACGCCGCCGGCTGACCCGGTCCGTCTGGGAAAGGGGCTTTAGGTCAGTCCTCGACCCAGCCGAGGGACCGCTCGATCGCCTGGCTCCACCGGCTCAGCAACTGCTGCCGGTCCGCTGCGGTGATCGACGGCTGCCAGGAGGCATCCGCCTGCCAGTAGCCGGCCAGCTCGTCGAGGGTGCCGTACACTCCCGCACCCAATCCGGCTGCATAGGCGGCGCCGGCAGCGGTGGCCTCGATGATCTGCGGGCGGACCACCTCGCAGCCGGCGATATCGGCCTGGAACTGCATGAGGATGTCCGAGGCGCACATGCCGCCGTCAGCGGCGATCCGATCAATCGTGTACCCGGAGTCGCGGCGCATGACATCGAGCACCTCGGCAGTCTGGAAGGCCGTGGCTTCCAGGGCTGCCCGGGCGATGTGCCCGCGGCTGGTGAAGCGGGTCATGCCGATGAGCACCCCGCGTGCGTCTGCCCGCCAGTGTGGGGCGTAGAGACCGGAGAAGGCCGGGACGAAGTAGACATCGCCGTTGTCGGAGACCTCGCGGGCCAGATCGTTGACCTCATCGGCGGTGCGGATGAGCCCGAGGTTGTCGCGCAGCCACTGCACGAGCGCACCGGCTACCGCGATCGAGCCTTCGAGCGCGTACTGCAGCGGCTGGCCCTCGATCTGGTACGCCACGGTGGAGACGAGTCCGTTGGCTGACCGGCGGATCTCCTCACCGGTGTTCGTCAGCAGGAAGCAGCCGGTGCCGTAGGTGTTCTTCGTATCGCCGGGGGAGAAGCGGCACTGGCCGAACGCGGCTGCCTGCTGGTCGCCGAGCACTCCGGCGATCGGCACGCCGGCCAGCAGCTGACCGGATGCGACTGTGCCGAAGGTCCCGACTGATGGCCGGATCTCCGGCAGGCAGGCGGCCGGGATGTCGAGCAGCTCGCACATCCGCTGTGACCACTGGCCGGTGTGCAGGTCCATGAGCAGGGTGCGTGAGGCGTTGGTGACGTCGGTGACGTGCGCGCCGCCGTTGACCCCGCCGGTGAGGTTCCACAGCAGCCAGGTGTCGATGGTGCCGAAGAGCACCTCACCTGCCGCTGCCCGTTCGCGCAGTCCGTCGACGTGGTCGAACAGCCAGCGCAGCTTGATGCCGGAGAAGTACGTGTTGACCGGCAGCCCGGTGATCTCGGCGATCTCCTCAGCGTATTCGCTGAGCTGCGTGACGTATTCGCCGCCGCGGGTGTCCTGCCACACGATCGCGTTGTGCACCGGCTGGCCGGTCGCCGCCTCCCACACGACGGTGGTCTCACGCTGGTTGGTGATGCCAACAGCGGCGATGTCGGCGCTTGTCAGCGAGGCGGTGCCCAGTGCCTGGCCGATGACCTCCCGGCTGGTCCGCCAGATCACCCCGGCGTCGTGTTCCACACGACCGGC